>NZ_JBFACU010000012.1:0-172952 GCF_040641015.1 Streptomyces sp. NPDC021356
AAACGCCCGGTTACATTCCGAACCCGGAAGCTAAGCCTTACAGCGCCGATGGTACTGCAGGGGGGACCCTGTGGGAGAGTAGGACACCGCCGAACTCCTTTTAGAGCTCTGGCTCTTGGGCATACAGCCCGAGGGCCAGAGCTTTTTTGCGTTGAGGTAAGGTCAGGGAGCATCGTAGGCACTTTTTCCCAGGAGGCCCCCGGGTGGAGGTCCAGGAGACCCGTGTCCAGACGGACCGGGTCCTCACCATCCCGAACATCCTCAGCATGGCGCGGCTCGTCGGCGTGCCGCTGTTCCTGTGGCTGATCCTCAGGCCCGAGTTCGGCGGTCCCAAGAGCGATGGCTGGGCCCTTCTGGTGCTGGCGCTGAGCGGCGTCAGCGACTACCTGGACGGCAAACTCGCCCGACGCTGGAACCAGATCAGCAACCTGGGCCGGCTTCTCGATCCCGCGGCCGACCGGCTCTACGTCCTGTCCACTCTCGTCGGACTCACGTGGCGCGAGATTCTGCCGGTCTGGCTGACCACGGCTCTGCTCGCGCGGGAATTGATGTTGTTGGTGGCCGTCGCCGTCCTCAGGCGGCACGGCTACCCGCCGCCTCAGGTGAACTTCCTCGGGAAGGCAGCGACGTTCAACTTGATGTACGCCTTCCCGCTGCTTCTGCTCAGTGACGGAAGCGGCTGGATCTCGTCACTCGCTGCAATTTTCGGATGGGCGTTCGCCGGATGGGGTACAACCCTCTATTGGTGGGCAGGAGTCCTCTACGTGGTGCAAGTCCGCCGTCTGGTTCGTGCGGACGCCATGGCCGACTGAGCTCGCCCATTCAGGCAGTCGCGGTGGCTCCGATGGCCCGCTTCGGAAAAGTGCGGGACAATCAGGACGGGTGAAGTCGGCTAGATCGTCGTCTCTTGGAGGAGGACGCTTCCGACATGAAGGCCGTCGTGATGGCCGGAGGCGAAGGCACGCGCCTTCGCCCGATGACCTCGAGTATGCCCAAGCCGCTCCTGCCGGTGGCCAACCGGCCGATCATGGAGCACGTGCTGCGGCTACTCAAAAGGCATGGACTGAATGAGACCGTCGTCACAGTGCAGTTCCTGGCTTCGCTGGTCAAGAACTATTTCGGTGATGGCGAAGAGCTCGGCATGGAGCTCACCTATGCCAATGAGGAGAAGCCACTCGGTACCGCGGGAAGCGTCAAGAACGCCGAGGAGGCGTTGAAGGACGATGCCTTCCTGGTCATCTCCGGCGACGCGCTGACCGACTTCGACCTCACCGACCTGATCCGGTTCCACAAGGAGAAGGGCGCGATGGTGACCGTGTGTCTCACGCGCGTTCCCAACCCGCTGGAATTCGGTATCACCATCGTCGACGAAGAGGGAAAGGTCGAGCGCTTCCTCGAGAAGCCGACCTGGGGTCAGGTCTTCTCCGACACCGTGAACACGGGCATTTACGTGATGGAGCCCGAGGTCTTCGACTATGTCGAGGCCGACGTTCCGGTCGACTGGTCCGGAGATGTCTTCCCGCAGTTGATGAAGGAAGGCAAGCCGATCTACGGCTATGTCGCCGAAGGCTACTGGGAGGACGTCGGCACCCACGAGAGCTATGTGAAGGCCCAGGCCGACGTCCTCGAAGGCAAAGTGGACGTCGACATCGACGGCTTCGAGATCTCGCCGGGCGTCTGGGTCGCCGAGGGGGCCGAGGTGCACCCCGACGCGGTGCTGCGCGGGCCGCTGTACATCGGCGACTACGCCAAGGTGGAAGCCGGCGCCGAGATCCGTGAGCACACCGTCGTCGGCTCGAACGTCGTCGTCAAGAGCGGGGCGTTCCTGCACAAGGCCGTCGTGCACGACAACGTGTACATCGGGCAGCACAGCAACCTGCGCGGCTGCGTGGTCGGGAAGAACACCGACATCATGCGGGCGGCGCGCATCGAGGACGGCGCGGTCATCGGTGACGAGTGCCTGATCGGTGAGGAATCGATTGTCCAGGGCAATGTGCGGGTGTACCCGTTCAAGACCATCGAGGCGGGCGCCTTCGTCAACACCTCGGTGATCTGGGAGTCGCGGGGACAAGCGCACCTGTTCGGCGCCAGAGGTGTCTCCGGCATCCTGAACGTGGAGATCACCCCGGAACTCGCCGTTCGGCTCGCGGGCGCCTACGCGACGACCTTGAAGAAGGGCTCCACGGTCACCACCGCCCGTGACCACTCCCGTGGCGCCCGGGCGCTGAAGCGAGCCGTCATCTCCGCGCTCCAGGCCAGCGCCATCGACGTACGCGACCTGGAGAACGTGCCGCTGCCCGTCGCCCGGCAGCAGACCGCGCGGGGCAGCGCCGGCGGCATCATGATCCGTACGACGCCCGGGGTGCCGGACTCGGTCGACATCATGTTCTTCGACGGTCAGGGAGCGGACCTGTCGCAGGGCAGCCAGCGGAAACTGGACCGGGTCTTCGCGCGGCAGGAGTACCGGCGCGCGTTCCCGGGCGAGATCGGCGACCTGTACTTCCCCTCCAGCGTCTTCGACTCGTACACCGGTTCGCTGCTGCGTGACGTCGACACCACCGGCATCGCCGAGGCGGGCCTCAAGGTGGTCGTCGACGCCTCGAACGGCAGCGCCGGCCTGGTGCTGCCCAGCCTGCTCGGGAAGCTGGGGGTGGACTCGCTGACGATCAACCCCGGGCTGGACGAGTCGCGGCCCACGGAGACCGAGGACATGCGCCGGTCGGGGCTGGTGCGACTCGGTGAGATCGTCGCGTCCTCCGGTGCCGCCTTCGGTGTGCGGTTCGACCCGGTGGGCGAGCGGCTGTCGCTGGTCGACGAGAAGGGCCGCATCATCGAGGACGACCGGGCCCTGCTGGTCATGCTCGACCTCATCGCGGCCGAGCGGCGCAGTGGCCGGGTGGCACTGCCGGTCACCACGACCCGGATCGCCGAGCAGGTCGCCGCGTACCACGGCACCCAGGTGGAGTGGACGACCACGTCGCCCGACGACCTCACGCGGGTCGGCGGCGAGGAGGGGACGATCTTCGGCGGTGACGGCAAGGGCGGGTTCATCGTCCCGGAGTTCAGCAGCGTCTATGACGGCACCGCCGCGTTCGTGCGGCTCATCGGGCTGGTGGCGCGGACCCAGCTCACGCTCAGCCAGATCGACGCGCGGATCCCGCGGGCGCACGTCCTCAAGCGGGACCTGGCGACTCCGTGGGCCGTCAAGGGCCTCGTGATGCGCCGTGTCGTCGAGGCGGCCGGCGAACGGTTCGTGGACACCACCGACGGTGTGCGGGTCGTGGAGACCGACGGCCGCTGGGTCATGGTGCTGCCCGACCCGGCGGAGGCGGTCACCCACCTGTGGGCGGAGGGCCCCGACGACGCCTCCGCGCAGGCCCTGCTCGACGAGTGGTCGGCGGTCGTCGACAGCGCCGGACGGTAGGAGCCGGACCGGGCCGGCCGCGGCCGGTGCCGGCCGGGGAACGGACAGCGCACCCGCGTGCCGGACAAGCGCCCCCAAGGGGGCCTGTCCGGCACGCGGGCGGGGCCGTTCGGAGGTAGCGCCCGCGGCGTGCGACGATGTGCGGCATGCCGCAGCAACCCCCCGTTCGGAGCACACCTTCGCGGCCCTCCCGTCCCGACGCCTCCATGTCGTTGATCACCAACGTCATGGACCACAGCCTCGACGACGGTTACGCCGAGGCGGCCGCGCGGAGGAGGTCCGCCGGTGAGAGGGGCCTGCCGAAGACGCTGCGGGCACGCCTCGGGCTGGCGGCCGGCCTGGTGCTGGCAGCTCTCGTGGTGACCGTGGGAGCGGCCCAGGCACGCGTGGCGGCCCCCGTCGTCGCCAAGGAGCGCCAGGAGCTGATCGACCGCATCGACCGCGAGACGGCGACGGCGGACAAGCTGGAGAGCAGCGTCGACGAGCTGCGGGACGACGTGGACGCGCGGCAGCGCCAGGCGCTCAGCCGCAGCGGTGGCAACCCGCAGGCCGACCTGGCGGGGGTCCTGGCCGGTGCCACGGAAGTGCACGGCCCCGGCGTGAAACTCCTCGTGAACGACGCGAAGGAAGCCGGTACGGGGGGCAGCGGCGACCCGCGCGAGGCGTCGGGGTTCTCCGACACCGGGCGGGTCCGCGACCGCGACATGCAGCGCGTCGTCAACGGTCTGTGGCAGTCAGGGGCAGAGGCCGTCTCCGTCAACGGGCAGCGGCTGACCGCCCTGTCCGCGATCAGGGCGGCGGGTGACGCCATACTGGTCGACAACAGGCCGCTGGTGCCGCCGTACACGGTGCTCGCGGTGGGGGACGGGCAGCGGCTGAGCAGCCGGTTCCAGAACAGTCCGGACGGGCTCTACCTGAACGCCCTGCAGGACAACTACGGCATCCGGACGGCCATCTCCGTGGAGAGCGACCTCCGGCTGCCCGCCGCACCGAGCGTGATCGTGCGGACCGCACAGCCGACCAGCGAGAAGACGGAGAAGAGCACATCGTGATCGCCGTACTGGGCCTCGTCGTGGGAGTCGTGGCCGGCCTGTTGGTCCGGCCCGAGGTTCCGGCGGTCGTCGAGCCGTATCTGCCCATCGCCGTCGTGGCGGCCCTGGACGCCGTCTTCGGCGGACTGCGGGCCATGCTGGACGGCATCTTCGACGACAAGGTCTTCGTGGTGTCGTTCCTGTCGAACGTGGTCGTCGCCGCGCTGATCGTGTTCCTGGGCGACAAGTTGGGTGTGGGCGCCCAGCTGTCCACGGGGGTGGTCGTCGTCCTCGGTATCCGGATCTTCTCCAACGCCGCGGCGATCCGACGGCACGTGTTCCGGGCGTGAGCGCGATGACCGACCGGGACGAACGGCCGGAGCACAGGCTCCGCAAGGAACTGCCCGCGGAGGTGCCCGCGCAGGGCCTCGACGGCGAGGACCGGGCCGGGCAGCCGTCGGAGTCCGCGCCGACCGGCCGCCAGCGGCTGGTGAAGGGACTGTGGCCGCCGCGCTTCACCCGGGCCCAACTCGTCGTGGCGTTGCTGCTGTTCGGCCTTGGCTTCGGCCTGGCGATCCAGGTGGCCTCCAACAGCGACAGCGGCAACGCGCTGCGCGGCGCCCGGCAAGAAGATCTTGTCCGCATCCTCGATGAACTGGATGACCGCACTCAGCGTCTTGAAGACGAGAAGCAGGGTCTCGAGAAGCAGCGTCAGGAGCTGGAGAACAGCTCCGACCAGGCAGAGGAGGCCCGCAAGCAGACGGTCGAGAAGGAGCGGCAACTCGGCATCCTCGCGGGCACGGTGGCCGCGCAGGGGCCCGGGATCACCATGACGATCGAGGACACGAAGGGGACGGTCCAGGCGGACATGCTGCTCGACGCGGTGCAGGAGCTGCGCGCGGCCGGTGCGGAGGCCATCGAGGTCAACGGCGTGCGCGTGGTCGCGAGCACCTATCTGACGGACGCCGGCAAGCGCGTCGAGGTCGACGGGAACAAGATCGCCGCGCCGTATCGTTTCAAGGTCATCGGCAAGCCGCAGGATCTGGAGCCGGCGCTGAACATCCCCGGAGGCGTGGTGCAGACCCTGGAGAAGGAGCAGGCCACCGTGTCCGTCGAGCGTTCGGACAAGATCGTCGTGGACGCCTTGCGAGCGGCGAAGCTGCCTGACTACGCTCGGTCGTCCTCCCGGTGAACCGGGGGTGCATGGCCGTCGTCCGGCAGGGGCATGAGGTTGCGGGGGGTCGGCGCACCGATTGGGTGGTGCGTGGTGGAAACTGTCTGGTGGATACGGACGTTGTGAGGATGTCCGGGTCGACCGGTGTACGCAGTCAGGGTTCGTCCTGCCCCACGGGCGGGTCTGTTTCGGTCAAGGGGAATCGCCCGTGAAGTTGTTTGCGAAGTTGTTCGGCAAGAGCGCGCGAGAGAGCGGCGACAACGCGACCGCTCGCCATCGCGCACAGCCAGGCGCCGAGGGTCAGCGCCCGCTGTTCAGGGACCAGGTCGCCGGTCAGGGCGGTGACTTTTCCGGTGGTCAGGGCGCGCCGTCGGTTGACCCTGCCCAGGCAGGCGGCATAGGTTTCGGCCAACCGTCAACCTCAGGTACGGGTGGAGGGTTTGCCGCCGACCCGTACGCGTCCCATTCCCCGGCGGGGCAGCCGCGGCAGGAGGATCGGTCCATGTCGGCCCTGGTGTGTACGAGGTGCGGTCACCGCAATGCGGACAGCAGCCGCTTCTGTTCCAACTGCGGTGCGCCGCTGAGGCCCGGAGCGGTGCCGGAGCGCGCGGCGGAGACGACGTCCACGATCTCCATCTCCGGCCTGGAGGCCTACGACGCGGAGGCCACCGGCCAGACGCCGATGCTGTCTCCCGAGGCGCAGGCGGCCGTCGACGCGCTGCCGCTCGGCTCGGCCCTGCTGGTGGTGCGCCGGGGGCCGAACTCCGGCAGCCGTTTCCTGCTGGACGGCGAGCTGACCACGGCCGGACGTCATCCGCAGAGTGACATCTTCCTGGACGACGTGACGGTCTCGCGACGCCACGTGGAGTTCCGCCGCAGCCCGGACGGCTCGTTCACGGTGGCCGACGTCGGCAGCCTGAACGGTACGTACGTCAACCGGGAGCGGATCGACGAGGTCGCGCTGGCCAACGGTGACGAGGTGCAGATCGGCAAGTACCGGCTGGTCTTCTACTCGAGCCGACAGGGTTACTGACCTCCCCGGACTCGGTCCGGGGAACCCAGGGAAGGTCCATGCTTCAATCACCGAGCGGCGGTGCCGGGCACGGTACCGCCGCGGCGGACAGTGGGCTGATGAGCATCGGCGCGGTGCTGAACGCGCTGCGCGACGAGTTCCCCGAGGTCACCATTTCCAAGATCCGTTTTCTGGAGGCGGAGGGGCTGGTCGAGCCGCGGCGCACTCCTTCGGGGTACCGCAAGTTCAGCGCGGACGACGTCGAGCGCCTCGCCCGCGTCCTGAGGATGCAGCGGGACCACTACCTGCCGCTGAAAGTGATCCGCGAGTACCTGGACGCGGTGGAGCGGGGCGAGGCCGTCCAGCCGCCGGTGCTCGGCCGGCAGCGTGGCGGCGAGACGGTCCCGAAGCAGGCCGAGGCGCCGGTGGCGGCCCGGATCGGGCGGGCCGGACTGCTGGCCGCCGCACAGATCGAGGACGCGGAACTCCAGGAGTGGGAGTCCTACGGGCTCGTCACCGCCCTGGAGGACGGCAGCTACGACGCGGAGACGGTCACCGTGGCCTCTCTCATCCGTGAGCTGGGACGTTTCGGCATCGAGCCACGTCACCTGCGGGTGATGAAGGCCGCCGCGGACCGGGAGGCCGGTCTGGTCGACCAGGTGGTGGCCCCGCTCAGGCGGCACCGCAACCCGCAGACCAGGGTGCACGCGGAGGACCGTACGAAGGAGCTGGCCGCGCTCACGGTCAGCCTGCACTCCGCGCTGGTGCAGACGGCGCTCGGGGTACGGCTGCCCTGAGCGTCGGGGTGGTTGCCCGGGCTTCGGGCGCGGTGTGCCGGGCTTCGGCGCGGCGATGCCGGGGGAGGCGGCCCGAGGAAGGTCCGGAGCCCGTCCGGCGGCCGGATCGCCCTCCCGATTCCGGCCCGACTACCCAAACATCCCGGGCACGGCCTAGGGTTGCTGTGTGAACGAGCTCGATGTCGTAGGTGTCCGGGTCGAAATGCCCTCCAACCAACCGATCGTGCTCCTGCGTGAAGTGGGAGGCGACCGCTACCTCCCCATCTGGATCGGGCCCGGGGAGGCGACGGCGATCGCCTTCGCCCAGCAGGGCATGGCCCCCGCGCGACCGCTGACGCACGACCTGTTCAAGGACGTGCTGGAAGCCGTTGGCCAGGAGCTGACGGAAGTACGCATCACGGACCTGCGGGAGGGTGTCTTCTACGCCGAGCTGGTCTTCGCCAGCGGGGTGGAGGTGAGTGCCCGCCCGTCCGACGCCATAGCGCTCGCGCTGCGCACGGGCACGCCGATCTACGGCAGCGACACGGTGCTCGACGACGCCGGCATCGCGATCCCGGACGAGCAGGAGGACGAGGTGGAGAAGTTCCGCGAGTTCCTCGACCAGATCTCGCCCGAGGACTTCGGCAGCAGCAGCCAGTGAAACGCCCACATATGCCACCGGCCTCGGAGAGCAGCCTCCAGCCCCCCGCGAGACCATTCGGCTAGCCTTTCCCCGCGGTGGGGCACGGGAAACCACTCTTAGGGTGATTATCACTCGGCGTGCCGAGTGTGGCGATCGTTGACGCACCCCTGGTGACTGCCTACCGTCGAGGAGGCAGGTCAAGGACGGAGGTCGGCGTGAGAAGCAGCGGCGACGGTACGGCTGGGGGTGCCCCCGGACGCGAGGTCGGGGGGAGCGGCCCGTACCCGCTTCACGGCAGCGCGGCCGACCAGGCTCCGCAACGGCCGACGGCCGTGCCCAGCGGCGGAGGGGCGGCGTCCATGGCGTCCGAGCAGATCGGCTACCGGGGCCCGACGGCCTGCGCGGCAGCAGGCATCACCTATCGGCAGCTGGACTACTGGGCCCGCACCGGCCTGGTCGAACCGAGCGTGCGGCCCGCGCACGGGTCCGGCACCCAGCGGCTGTACAGCTTCCGGGACGTCGTCGTCCTGAAGATCGTCAAGCGGTTCCTGGACACCGGTGTGTCGTTGCAGAACATCCGCACCGCCGTGCAGCACCTGCGCCGGCAGGGCTTCAGCGACCTGGAGCGCATGACGCTGATGAGCGACGGCGCGACGGTCTACGAGTGCGCATCTCCCGACGAGGTGCACGCCCTGCTCCAGGGCGGCCAGGGCATCTTCGGCATCGCCGTCGGCGTGGTGTGGCGCGACGTGGAGAGTGCACTGTCCCAGCTGCACGGCGAGCGGGTCGACACCGGCGAGACCCTGGTCGGCCAGAACCCCGGCGACGAGCTGGCCCGGCGCCGCAACCGAGCCGTCTGAGCCCTCGGAGCCGCCGCGTGGGCGGGCCGTCGGCCGACGTCCCCGGCCGTGCTGCTGGCGGTCGGCCGGGCCGGGTCCGCGAAGCCGGGCCGTGCCCCGCGACGGGGCATTGTCAGTGCCGTGGTGCAGCATCGGAGATGTGAGAACCGCGCCCACGATCCTGCATCTCGACATGGATGCCTTCTTCGCCCAGGCGGAGCAGGCATCCAAGCCGAGCCTGCGGGGGAAGGCCGTCGTCGTCGGAGGACTCGGACCGCGCGGCGTGGTCGCCACCGCTTCGTACGAGGCCCGGGTCTTCGGCGTCCACTCCGCGATGCCGATGGCCCAGGCACGCCGGCTGGCGCCGAACGCCGCGTACCTGGTGCCCCGCTTCGGCTTCTACCGGTCCATCAGCGAACAGGTGATGCAGTTGCTGCGGGAGCTGTCCCCGCTCGTGGAGCCGCTCAGCCTGGACGAGGCGTTCGTGGACCTGGAGGCCGGGGGAGCGGCCTGGGACGAGGCCTCCGCCCGCCTGGCCGGTGCCGAGCTGCGGGCCGGCATCCGGGCCGTGACGGGGCTGACCGGCTCGGTGGGGCTGGCCGCCTCCAAGATGCTCGCCAAGATCGCCTCGGAGCGGGCCAAGCCCGACGGGCTGGTGCTCATCGAGCCCGGCACGGAGCGGGACCTCCTCGGCCCGCTCTCGGTGCGCACCCTGCCGGGCGTGGGACCGGCCACGGGGGACCATCTGCGGCGGGCCGGGATCCACACCGTCGACGAACTCGCCGAGGCGGGCGAGGACGAACTCGTCCGGCTCCTGGGCAAGGCGCACGGGCACGCGCTGCACGCCATGGCGCTGGCCCACGACGAGCGGCCCGTCGTCGCCGAGCGGGAGGCCAAGTCGGTGTCGGTCGAGGACACGTACGACATCGATATCCACGACCGGCTGCGGGTGGGGCTGGAGGTCCAGCGGCTCGCCGACCGCTGCGTGCGGCGGCTGCGCGGCTCCGGACTCTCGGGCCGCACCATCGTGCTGAAGGTGCGGCGCTACGACTTCTCCACCCTGACCCGGTCGGAGACGCTGCGCGGGCCCACCGACGATCCCGCGGTGGTCCGGGAGGCGGCGGCCCGGCTGCTGGACTCCGTGGACACCACCGGCGGGGTGCGGCTGCTCGGCGTGGGCGTGTCGGGGCTCGCCGACTACACGCAGGAGGACCTGTTCGCCCAGGCGGCCGGTGCGGGGGCGGTGAGCCCCGCGGAGGAGCGCGTGGACGAACCGGCCCAGGAGCAGGCTGCCGGGCCCGCCGAGCGGCACTGGTCCGCGGGGCACGACGTGCGGCACGCCGAGCACGGGCACGGCTGGGTGCAGGGCAGCGGTGTCGGCAGGGTCACGGTCAGGTTCGAGACACCCGACTCGGAGCCCGGCCGGGTGCGGACCTTCCGTGTCGATGACCCGGCGCTGCAACCGGCGGATCCGTTGCCGCTGGTGCGGCGAAGACCGGCGGATCCGGCCGGCACGCCCACGGTGGTGGGCGGGGAGGCCGGCGGCCGGGGCTGAGCGGTCGCGGGGCTGAAGGGACGGCGGGGCAGCGCGCTCAGAGCCGGAAGGTGCTTGTGGGACAGCCTGGTTCTTGAGGTGACCGTGTTACGCGTGTGAGGACGATGAGTTCTCCTGGCGGGAGGCGTGCGGGTTCGCGGCGGAAGGGTCCCCGGGCGGCGGTCGGTGCGGCGCGGTGCCGGTGTGGGTGAGTCGGCGGGTGGACCGTGCCGCGCCCGGCCGGGGCCGGGGGATCCTTCAGGACTCCTCCGAGCCGGAGCCGGCCAGCTTGCCGAAGTCGCGGTCGGGGAGTGCGGCGGGAGGTGTGAGGTCGAGGCCGTAGTGGTGGTAGAGCTGGATTTCCTGCTCGGGGGAGAGATGGCGGCCGACGCCGAAGTCGGGCGCCTCCTTGATCAGGGAGCGGTCGAAGGGGATGTGGAGGGCGCCCTCGACCAGTTCGCTGGGCTCCAGGGGCACGAAGGCGTCCCGGGAGAACAGTCCGGTCCGTATGGCCGCCCACTCGGGCACGCCGGTGGCGTCGTCGAGGTAGACCTCGTCCACCGTGCCGATCTTGTTGCCGTTGCGGTCGAACGCCTTGCGGCCGATCAGATTGCGCGGATCGATCTCGGTCAGCACGGTCCCTCCACATGTCGCACCTCATCCGTAAGCACTACGAAAGAGCACATTCGGCCGGGCGGCCACTCGAAGGCTCCGGCTCTCGGCCCGCTGGTACCCTGGCAGCGGCTGCTGACCCCGTGCGGGAGAGTCCTCCGGCATCACCGGAGGCGCCGAAGGAGCAAATCCTCCCCGGAATCTCTCAGGCCCACGTACCGCACGGACGAGGTCACTCTGGAAAGCAGAGCGGGTGTCGACGGCTTCCGCTCTCACCGACGGTGAAAGCCGGTCGCCTGCCGGCGACCCGGTGAAGCTCTCAGGTTGAGATGACAGAGGGGGAGGCCGTCGGGACACCCGCGCCGTGGTGTCCCTCGAAGGTCGCGTCAGACCAGGAGGCCTCCGCAATGACCGCCCAGCGCATTCCGCTCTCCGAGCTCGAACAGGGCATCCCCTTCGAGCAGCGCCACATCGGGCCCGACCAGGAGGCGCGGGCCAAGATGCTCGCGCAGGTCGGCTACGGCTCGCTCGACGAACTCACCGCCGCCGCCGTGCCGGACGTCATCAAGAACGCCGACACCCTCGACCTGCCCGGCGCGCGCACCGAGGCGGAGGTGCTGGCCGAGCTGCGTTCCCTCGCCGACCGCAACCAGGTCCTCGGTTCGATGATCGGGCTCGGCTACTACGGGACGTTCACGCCGCCCGTCATCCTGCGCAACGTCATGGAGAACCCCGCCTGGTACACGGCGTACACCCCGTACCAGCCCGAGATCTCGCAGGGCCGGCTCGAAGCGCTGCTGAACTTCCAGACCGTCGTCGCCGACCTCACCGGCCTGCCGACCTCCGGCGCCTCCCTGCTCGACGAGGGCACGGCCGCCGCCGAGGCGCTGGCCCTGTCGCGGCGCATGGGCAAGAACAAGAAGGGCCTGTTCCTCGTCGACGCGGACACGCTGCCGCAGACGATCGCCGTCATCCGGACCCGGGCCGAGCCGACCGGGGTCGAGGTCGTCGTCGCCGACCTCAGCGACGGCATCCCCGCCCACGTCGCCGAGCGCGAGATCAACGGCGTGCTCCTGCAGTACCCGGGCGCCTCCGGTGCCGTACGCGACCTCAAGCCCGTCATCGACCAGGCGCACGAGCTGGGCGCCGTGGTCACCGTCGCCGCCGACCTGCTCGCCCTCACGCTGCTCACCTCTCCCGGCGAGCTGGGCGCGGACATCGCCGTCGGCACCACCCAGCGCTTCGGTGTCCCGATGGGCTTCGGCGGGCCGCACGCCGGCTACATGGCGGTGCGCGAGCAGTTCGCCCGCAGCCTGCCCGGCCGCCTGGTCGGCGTCTCCGTCGACGCCGACGGCAACAAGGCCTACCGCCTGGCCCTGCAGACCCGCGAGCAGCACATCCGACGCGAGAAGGCCACCAGCAACATCTGCACCGCGCAGGTGCTGCTCGCCGTCATGGCCGGCATGTACGCCGTTTACCACGGTCCCGACGGCCTGAAGGACATCGCGCGGCGCACCCACCGCTACGCCGCCGTCCTGGCCGAGGGCCTGAAGGCGGGCGGGGCGCGGATCGTCCACGACTCCTACTTCGACACGCTCACCGTCAAGGCCGAGGGCCGCGCCGCCGGCATCGTGGCCGCCGCCCGCGAGGCCGGGGTGAACCTGCGCCTGGTCGACGCCGACCACGTCTCGATCGCCTGCGACGAGACCACCACGCGGGCCCAGCTGCACGCCGTGTGGTCCGCGTTCGGCACCGCTGGCGACATCGACGCGCTGGACGCCGCCGCCGCTCAGGTGCTGCCCGAGTCCCGGCTGCGCACCGACGCCTACCTCACCCACCCCGTCTTCCACCAGCACCGCTCCGAGACGGCGATGCTGCGGTACCTGCGCAGGCTCTCCGACCGCGACTACGCGCTCGACCGCGGCATGATCCCGCTGGGCTCGTGCACCATGAAGCTCAACGCGACCACGGAGATGGAGCCGGTCACCTGGCCCGAGTTCGGGCAGCTGCACCCCTTCGCGCCCGCCGAGCAGGCGCAGGGCTACCTCACCCTCATCCGCGAGCTGGAGGACCGGCTCGCCGAGGTCACCGGCTACGACAAGGTCTCCCTCCAGCCGAACGCCGGCTCGCAGGGCGAGCTGGCCGGTCTGCTCGCGGTCCGCGGCTACCACCGGGCCAACGGCGACGAGCAGCGCACCGTCTGCCTCATCCCGTCCTCCGCGCACGGCACCAACGCCGCCAGCGCCGTGATGGCCGGGATGAAGGTCGTCGTCGTGAAGACCGCCGAGGACGGCGAGGTCGACGTCGAGGACCTGCGCGCGAAGATCGAGCAGCACCGCGACCAGCTCGCCGTGCTGATGATCACCTACCCCTCCACGCACGGCGTGTTCGAGGAGCACGTCGCCGACATCTGCGGCCAGGTCCACGAGGCCGGCGGTCAGGTGTACGTCGACGGCGCCAACCTCAACGCCCTGGTGGGTCTGGCCAAGCCCGGCCACTTCGGCGGCGACGTCTCCCACCTGAACCTGCACAAGACGTTCTGCATCCCGCACGGTGGCGGCGGTCCCGGCGTCGGCCCGGTCGCCGTGCGCGCGCACCTCGCGCCGTACCTGCCCAACCACCCGCTGCAGCCCGAGGCCGGTCCCGCCACCGGCGTCGGCCCGGTCTCGGCGGCGCCGTGGGGCTCGGCGGGCATCCTGCCGATCTCCTGGGCGTACGTCCGGCTCATGGGCGGCGAGGGCCTCAAGCGGGCCACGCAGGTGGCCGTGCTGTCCGCCAACTACATCGCCAAGCGCCTGGAGCCGCACTTCCCGGTCCTGTACACCGGACCCGGCGGTCTGGTCGCGCACGAGTGCATCATCGACCTGCGCCCGCTGACCAAGGCGACCGGCGTGAGCGTGGACGACGTAGCCAAGCGGCTGATCGACTACGGCTTCCACGCGCCGACGATGTCGTTCCCGGTGGCCGGGACGCTGATGATCGAGCCGACCGAGTCCGAGGACCTGGCCGAGCTGGACCGCTTCTGCGACACGATGATCGCGATCCGCGCCGAGATCGACAAGGTCGGCTCAGGGGCGTGGCCCGCCGACGACAACCCGCTGCGGGGCGCCCCGCACACCGCCGCCGCGCTCGGCGGGGAGTGGGAGCACGCCTACAGCCGTGAGGAGGCCGTCTTCCCGGCCGGTGTCTCGACGGTCGACAAGTACTGGCCGCCGGTGCGCCGGATCGACCAGGCCTTCGGCGACCGGAACCTGGTCTGTTCCTGCCCGCCGCTGGACGCCTACGAGGACTGAGCGGCGCTGGTCGCACGAACCGCGTCCGCAGGGCTCCGCCCCGGCCCTCCCGTGAGGGAGACCGGGGCGGAGCCTTTTTGCATGGGCCCAGCCCTTTTGTGTGGGCCCGGCTGTGGGCCCGGCCCTCTCGCGTAGGCCCGGCCCTCTTGCACAGGCGTGGGCGGGCGGCCCCGGCGGGCAGCTCAGGTCCGGTCGATGTGCACGTTGGTCGACTTCACGCGGGCGGTGGCCTCCACACCGACCTCCAGGCCCAGTTCCTCCACCGCCTCCCGGGTCAGCAGGGAGACCAGGCGGTGCGGGCCGGCCTGGATCTCGACCTGGGCCGCGACGTCGCCGAGTTTGATGGCGGTCACGATGCCGGGGAAGGCGTTGCGGACGGAGGTGTAGGAGGGGTCCTCCTCGCCGCCGCCGGTTCCGGCCAGCTCCACCGAGAAGGCGGCGAGGTCCCGCCCGTCGATGAGCCGCCGTCCGCTCTCGTCGCGGTGCGTGGCCACCCGGCCCGCGTCCGCCCACCGGCGGGCGGTGTCCGGACTGACGCCGAGGAGACGGGCGGCCTGGCCGATGGTGTAGGACTGCATGCCGGTCACGATAGGGCCCCGCGGCGGTGTCGCGGACGCAGGGGCGGACGCAGGGGCGGCCGCGGGGGCGGCCGCGGGGTGGCGCGTCATCCATGGCCGGGGCGCCCGGCCGCTGGACGGCGGCTTCAGCCGGTGTGGACGCGGGGGCGCTTCGCACGGTCCGGTTCCGCCTCGCGCAGCACCTCGCGGGTGACCGGGGCTACCTCGCCCTGTCCGAAGAGGAAGAAGCGCAGGAAGTTGCGGAACGGGTTGCCCTCGGTCCACTCGAAGTAGATGTGCGGGGTGTGGCCCGTCGTGTCGCGGACGTGCAGGAGGAGGGCGGCCAGGGCGTTCGGGATGGATGAGGACTCCAGCGTCAGGACGCGGTAGCGGCCGTGCAGCACCTCGCCGCGCACCCTGAGGCTCGCCTCGAACTCCGAGGGGTCGGTGACCGTCACCTCAGCGAACACGAAGTCCTCGGTGTCCGAGATGTCGTTGTCCGCGCGGATCTGCTCGATCTTGGCGCGGTACTCGGCCTTGTCCCGCCGGTCGGGCTGGTTGGCGATGAACCGGATCTTGCGGCTGGCGATGTCCCTGACGAAACGTTCCGCCATGTCGTCGAGCGTCACGCTGGTCACCCGCAGCTCGAAGGCGCGGGCCAGCCGGGACAGCAGCGAGACCAGGATGATCCCGGCGATGAAGCAGGCACCGATCTTCACACCGTCCGGGCGCTCGATGACGTTCACGACGGTCGTGTAGAGGAACACGGTCGAGATCACCGCGAAGGCCACGGTCCACTTGCGCTGCCCGGCCTTGTGGGCGGCGATGGTCACCGCGATCGCCGCCGAGCTGATCAGCACGAGCACACCGGTGGCGTACGCACCGCCCTGCTTGTCGACGTTGGCGTCGAAGATCCAGGTGACCAGGAAGCCGATCAGGGTGAAGACGATGACCATCGGACGCACCGCACGGGCCCAGTGCGGGGCCATGCCGTAGCGGGGGAGGTAGCGCGGCATCAGGTTGAGCAGCCCCGCCATCGCGGAGGCGCCCGCGAACCACAGGATCGCGATGGTCGAGATGTCGTACACCGTGCCGAAGGTGCTGCCGATGTACTGGTGCGCCAGGTACGCCAGCGCGCGCCCGTTGGCCTTGCCACCGGGCTGGAACTCCGGGGCCGGGATCAGCAGGGTGGTGATGAAGCTGGTGGCGATCAGGAAGCAGCTCATGATCAGCGCGGCCGTGGAGAGCAGCTTCTTGGTGTCGCGGATCCGGCCGGTCGGCCGCTCCTCGGTGTCGTCCGGGTTGCCCTTCACGTGCGGCATGACGGCGACACCGGTCTCGAAGCCGGACAGGCCGAGCGCGAGTTTGGGGAAGACCAGCAGGGCCACGCCGACCATGGCGAAGACGCTGCTGTGCTGCGTCGTCAGGGCACCGGTCCAGTCGGTCACCAGGTGGCCCGCGGTGATGACGCGCCACAGGCCGACGACCACCACCACGACGTTCAGGGCGAGGTAGACGCCGACCAGGACGACCGCGACGCCGATCGCCTCCAGGAAGCCCTTGAGGAAGACCGCGCCGAGCAGCGCCAGCAGGATCAGCGTGATCAGCATCTGGTGGCTCTGCAGCGCACTCGTCAGGTGGGGGTTCTCCACCAGGTGGGTCGAGGCGTCGGCGGCCGACAGGGTGATGGTGATCAGGAAGTCCGTGGCGGCGAAGCCGAGCAGGGTCAGGACGAACAGCTTGCCCTGCCAGAACGACAGCAGTCGCTCCAGCATCGCGATCGAGCCCTGGCCGTGCGGGCTCTCCTCGGCCACCCTGCGGTACACCGGCAGCGCGCCCGCCAGGGTCACGAGGACCAGGACGAGCGTGGCGACCGGCGACAGCAGGCCGGCCGCCAGCGCCGCGATGCCCGGCTGGTAGCCGAGGGTGGAGAAGTAGTCGACACCGGTCAGGCACATGACCCGCCACCAGCGCTGCCCCTTGTGCGGGGGCTCGGGCGCGGCGTGCGGTGCCTGCTGCACGCCCTTGCCCATGTCGGACAGGCCCTCCAGCATCCAGGCGCGCAGACGACTGGGGGGGTGTTCGGTGGTGGCCATCGGCCCTGCTCCTGAAGTGCGGCTCAGCCTGACGGCCGGATCGGCGGGGGAATCCGGCCGACGTGCGGACGGAGCACCAGCGTATGCGGAGAGTGACGTACCGGCCCACGCCCGCCGGGGTGGGCACGCGTCAATCTTCCGTTAAGAACGGCCGCGGCGCCGCCGCTGACGCCCACCTGGGCGGACGCCGGGTGACGCTCCGGGAGCCGCGGGCGGCCCCGGAGCACCGGCAGGGACGTGCCTCCTCAGGACTCCATCCCGGAGATCCGGAACACGGTCAGCGCCGTCTCGCCCTCCACCCGCTCGGCCAGGTCGCGCAGCGCGCGCTGCCCGCACCGCAGGCTGCCGCGCGCCGCCGACATCCGGGCGTCCTCGTCGAAGCGGCACCACAGCGCGGGGTTGTCCACCAGGATCCGCGGGTCGACCTCGACGCGGGCGCCGCACGCGTCCCGCAGGACCAGCCGCCGGGAGACGCCGTCCACGACGCGCACGGAGACCAGCAGGTCCGTGCGCACCCGCCGGCGGCACAGCGGCGCGCGGGTGGCGAGCCAGCCCTCGCCGGCCGAGACCCGGGGCGGGCAGAGCACGGCGAGCAGCAGCACGGACAGGGCGAGCCAGAGCACCGCACGCCCCCAGGTCAGGGCGCCGGTGCACCCGTCGATCGCCAGCAGCAGGCCGAGCAGCGCCACCGCGCACCGGAGCGCGGTGTGCAGATCCCGTGCCCAGTGGCGGTCGCGGACCGTCGTCGCCGGGGCGGACCGCCGCGGGGGTGTGCCCGTGCCCGGCCGTGTGTCGGAACAGTGCCTCATGTCGTCGACGCTAGTGCGCGCCCGGGGTGGGAGCGACGCCCCTTGACACGCTTCTGACGTGGTGCCGTCCGTTCTTGACGCCACGGCAGCGCGGGCCCCTCGTCGTGCCCCGACAAGGCCCGGCACTTGGCGCCACGACCTTGTCCGTGCCCCCCGGCCGCCCCTACAGTGCGACTTCGCAAGGTTCGACGAGCGCGTCGAAAATTTCGCGGGGCAGGAAGGAGGCCGGCGCCCCATGCGGACGTACGACAACCCGGTGATCCCCGGTTTCCACCCCGATCCCAGCGTGTGCCGGGTCGGACAGGACTACTACCTGGTGTGCTCCAGCTTCGAGTACTTCCCCGGCGTCCCGCTGTTCCACAGCCGTGATCTGGTCCACTGGCGGCAGATCGGCAACGTCCTGGACCGGCCGGGGCAGCTGCGCATGCCGGACGACCTGCCCGCCTCCGCCGGTGTCCACGCCCCCACGATCCGGTACCACGAGGGCCGCTTCCACGTGATCACCACCAGCGTCGGTGGCTGCGGGAACATCCTCGTCACCGCCGACCGGCCCGAGGGGCCGTGGTCGGACCCGGTCCTGATCGATTTGCCCGGCATCGACCCCGACCTGGCCTGGGACGACGACGGGACCTGCTGGTGCGCCGTGGCGGGGGTGGGGCTGGCCCGTATCGATCCGGTGACGGGCAAGGTGCTCGAGGGGCCGATCGAGGTGTGGTCGGGGACCGGCATGCGCGACCCCGAGGCGCCCCACCTGTACCGCGTCGGCGACTGGTGGTACCTGCTCCTGGCCGAGGGCGGCACCGCGCACGGCCACAGCGTGTCGGTCGCCCGGGCGCGGTCCCCGCGCGGTCCCTACGAACCGGCGCCGGACAACCCGGTCCTCTCCCACCGCGGCACGGACCTGCCCGTCCAGTGCACCGGCCACGCCGACCTCGTGCAGGCCGAGGACGGCACCTGGTGGATGGTGCTGCTGGGGACCCGGCCCGGGGGGTACTTCCCCGAGTTCCACGTGCTCGGCCGGGAGACCTTCCTGGTGCCGGTGGAGTGGGTGGACGGGTGGCCGAAGGCCGGCCCGGTCCGCGAGCGGCACCCGGCCCCGGCCGCCTGGCACCCGCTGCCGCCGGAACCGGCCCGGGACGACTTCGACGGGTCCGTCCTCGCGCCGTGCTGGATCTCCCCGCGCAGCAGGCCGGACGGCTCCTGGTCGCTGGACCGCCGCCCGGGGTGGCTGACGCTGACCGCGACCGGCGACAGCCTCGACCGGCCCGGCCACACCCTGGTGGGCCGCCGGCAGCAGCACCCGGACTGCCGTACGGCGGCCCGCGTCGATGCGGGGTCGGCACGGGCGGGGCTGTCGGTCCGCATGGACGAGGCGCACCACTACGACCTGGAGATCCACGGCGGTACGGCGAGCGTGATCGCCCGGATCGGGCCGGTGCGGCAGCGGATCGCCGAGCACGCCGTACCGCCCGGCCCTCTCGTCCTGCGCGTGGACATCCGCACGTCGGACGTGCCGCCGCCCACGGTCACGGCCGCGGGTGGGCGGGCGCCCGGCCTGCGGGCGGGCGGACCCGACGCGGTCGCCTTCGCGGTGGAGAGCCCAGAGGGAACGGTACGGCTGGCCGAACTCGACGGGCGGTACCTGTCCACGCAGGTCGCCACCGGCTTCACCGGCCGGGTGATCGGCATGTACGTCACCCAGGGCAGTGCGGCGTTCGACTGGTTCGCGCACGAGGCCGGGTCCGCGTGAGGCGGTGAGGGCGGGAGCGGAGCCCGGAGGGGGCGTGACCGGCGGGCCGGCTCGTCGGCGGTACCCGTGTCATGCGGCGGGGCCGGTTCGCACGCGGCGTGCGGGCCGGCCCCTCGTGGTGCGCGGGCGGCCCGGTGCGCGGCGCCGCCCGTCGTGCTCAGGCGGCGGTCATCACCCGGTCGGCGCCCAGCGGGCGGTGCGGGGCGATGATCTGCCCGTCGGGCAGGAGCTCACCGGTGTCCTCGAAGAGCAGAACGCCGTTGCACAGCAGGCTCCAGCCCTGTTCCGGGTGGTGCGCCGCGAGACGGGCGGATTCCCGGTCGGCGGAGTCGGCTGACGGACACGGTGGCTGGTGCTGGCACATGGGTGGGATCTCTCGCTGTGTCGTGTGGTCCGGGATGGCTGTCGTGTGTGTCCCGCGGCTGGTGGCATTCTCCATGGCCGCCCCCCGTTTGATGATGAGTCGGACTGAGACCAGTGTTGCCCCACGGACGTGATTCCGCAGGAATTTCGCGGTACCGCCTCGCACAGGTTCAAGACGCATCACCCGCGCGAGCGGTTCACGTCGACCGCACGGTCCCTTCGGATGGTTCGAGGGGGCCTGATGGGGCTAGTCCGCCAGGACCACCGGACTACGCGGCCTTCCGGGCCGTCGGCCCGCCGTCCGCCCGGGAGCGCGCCATGACTCCCGTGGGCGTGTTTCCGGCCGTACGCGCAGCACCCCGCCGCCGGAGTTCCGGCGGCGGGGTACGGGGCGGGGGGACAGGGGAAGGGGCCTCAGGCGGGTGAGCCCATGAGCCGTATGGGGGTCACCCGGTGCATGAGGAGGGGGAGCAGGTCGGCGACCCGGTGCGGCACATGGGCCGGTATCCCGGGCGGGGCGGGCGCCAGCGGTACGAGCAGGTCGGTGGCGGCGGGGTGGCCCGCCGCGCCGTCGTCGGAGAGGTCGCCGTGCAGCCACAGCGTGAGCATGTACAGGCTCGGCATCGACAGCAGGCGCGGCTGGAAGGGCTGCGTCAGGGTCTCCGCCTGCCGTAGGGCGCGCTCGGTCGAGGCGACGTAGGGGCCCTCGAAGAAGTGGGAGAAGGCCCAGCCGTCGGGGGTGAGTCTGGTCTCCGCCGCCGCCACCGCGTGGTCACCGGAGCGGATCAGGAAGCGCCAGCCGGCCAGCCGGGTCTCGGACACCCCCTCGGCGGTGATCCGGTCCAGGACGTGGACGGGCAGCGGGAGTTCGGGGGTCGCCGGGTCCTGTGCGGAGTGGAGGGCGGAGATCCGCGCCTCGCGGACGGCGGTGGGGGAACCGAGCGCCGTGAGGACGGAGCGGAGTGCGGGCGCGGGGGCCGGGGGGACATGCAGCGGCATGGTGGGTCGCCTCTCATTCGACAGGCACGATGGCGCGAGGGCGGGGCGGGGGCGGACGGCGCTGTCAGCTCTCGGGGCAGGGTGGCGGAGCCGGGGGTCCGGTGAACGAGGAGACGGAGCGCGGCCTGCCACATGACCCTTGACGGCACAGGTCCAGGGTCGTGGACGCCGACCTTCTGCCGTGGTGCAGAGTTTATACGACAAATGTTCAGGTGTTGTTTCGTCTACCTGTTTCCGGCGCGGGTGGCAAGGGTTCATTCGGCCGGAGATATGCGGGAATCATCCCGGTTCCGAGCGGGCTCCGCCGCGATGACCTCGGGTTCTGTCCGCGCGGCGGACGGCTCGTTGTCGTCGGCGTTTTTCACGAGTTCCGCTGGGCACCCGGAACTGCTGGGTGTGCCATGCCCCGTGAATGTGCCTCCGGACACTTGAGACCAGGGTAGTCGGTGCGGAGTCGCCGTGGGACGTTATCGATCGCGTTCGCGGGGCATCATCCCACCTGACCCGGACCCGGCGGCCCGATCCTCAGGCCCGCCCGAGTGAGGAAGGACGCTGCGATGGGGGAGAAGGTCGTGGCAGGCCAGTTCGACCTGTCCGATCGCAACCGCTACCGCGACAAGCTCAGGCGGTGCCTGACGGGGCTGGAGCGGCTGCTGGACGAGAAGCGGTTCGACCGCCCCAAGAACCTCATGGGGCTGGAGATCGAATTGAATCTCGTGGGCTCCGACGGGATGCCTAAAATGCTGAATGCGCAAGTACTCGAGCGCATCGCCAGCCGCGACTTCCAAACAGAACTCGCCATGTTCAACCTGGAAGTCAACATCGCACCGCACCGCTTGGGCGGGCGCGTATTCGACCGGCTCGCGGAGGAACTGAGGACATCACTGGCATATGCCGACCGGAAATCCGGAGAGGTGGACGCCTCCATAGCGATGATCGGTATTCTGCCGACGCTCGACCGGGACGACCTGGTCTCCTCGAATCTCTCCGACGTCGACCGCTACACACTGCTCAACGACCAGATCGTCGCGGCCCGCGGCGAGGACTTCACCTTGGACATCGAGGGGGTGGAGCACCTCGTCTGCACCTCCAAGTCCATCGTGCCCGAGGCCGCCTGCACCTCCGTGCAGCTGCACCTCCAGGTCACCCCCGGGCGCTTCGCGGACGTGTGGAACGCGGCGCAGGCGGCCAGTGCCGCGCAGATCGCCGTGGGCGCCAACTCGCCCTTCCTCTTCGGGCGCGAGCTGTGGCGCGAGTCGCGACCGCCCCTGTTCCAGCAGTCCACGGACACCCGCCCGCCCGAACTCCAGGCCCAGGGCGTCCGGCCGCGCACCTGGTTCGGCGAGCGGTGGGTCACCTCGGCGTACGACCTGTTCGAGGAGAACCTGCGCTACTTCCCGGCGCTGCTGCCGATCTGCGACGAGGAGGACCCCCTCGACGTACTCGACGCCGGGGGCGTCCCGAAACTCGCGGAACTGGTCCTGCACAACGGCACCGTCTACCGCTGGAACCGCCCGGTCTACGACATCGCGGACGGCGTACCGCACCTGCGCGTGGAGAACCGCGTCCTGCCCGCCGGACCGACCGTCACGGACGTGGTCGCCAACGCGGTCTTCTACTACGGGCTGGTCCGCGCGCTCGCGGAGGAGCCGCGGCCCGTGTGGACGAGGCTGCCGTTCGAGGCCGCGGCGGCCAACTTCGACGCCGCCTGCCGAGACGGGATCGACGCCCGGTTCACCTGGCCCCGGCGCGGCCGTTCCTCGGGCACGGTCGAGACCGACGCCGTCACCCTGGTCCGCGACGAACTGCTGCCGCTGGCCGAGACCGGGCTGAACGCCTGGGGCGTGGAGGCGGCGGACCGGGACCGGTACCTCGGCGTGATCGAGGAGCGGTGCCGGCTGAGGACCAACGGCGCCCACTGGCAGGCCGCCACTTTCCACCGGGCCCGGCAGGAGCAGGGCCTGGACCGGGAAGCGGCGCTGGCCGCCACGACCCGGCGCTACTGCGAACTGATGCGCCTGGGCGAGCCGGTGCACACCTGGCCGGTGGGACTCCCGGAGCCGGTGCCCCTTGGGTGACATCCGCCGGGGCTGCGGGGCTGCGGGGCTGCGGGGCTGCGGGGCTGCGGGGCTACCGGGCTATCGGGTTACCGGGTTACCGGGTTACCGGGTAGGTGGTGGCCGGGTCGCTGGGCCGGCGGCCTCCGGATCACCGGGGCGGCTGGAGGGGGGGGCGTGGAGGAGCGGCCGGGGATCGTGCCCGCGGGGCCGTGGAGAGCCGTCCGGCCCGGGCCGTCGGTGGCCCGCCCAGGGGGTGGCCGTGCCGGGGCCGGGCGGATCGGGCAAGCTGTGACCTCTCAGGACGTGAACGGGAGGCGCGGGTGCAGGCGGAGGCGGGAGCGGGGGCCGATTCCTTTCCGGACGAACGGCTGTCACGGCGGACGGTCCGGGACGAGACGCTGCTCGTCCTGGCGCTCTCGCTCGGGGCGAGCGGCGTCTCCGCGCTGATCAGTTTCATCGGATCGGTCACGAAACCCGGCGGCCTCAAGGACCAGGCCGCCACCCTCAACGCCTCCGCCGCGCCCGGCCGCCCCTGGCTCGACCTGGCCTGGCAGCTGTTCGGGATCGCCACCGCCCTGGTGCCGGTCGCGCTGGTCGCGCACCTCCTGCTGCGCGAGGGAGAGAGCCTGCGCACCCTCGGTTTCGACCGGACCCGCCAGTGGCCCGACCTTGCCCGCGGGGCCGCGATCGCGGCCGTCATCGGCAGCACCGGCATCGCCTTCTACCTGGCCGCCCGCGGGCTCGGCTTCAACCTCACCGTGGTCCCGGAGGCGCTGCCCCCGGTGTGGTGGAAGTACCCCGTGCTGGTGCTGTCCGCGCTGCAGAACGCCGTTCTCGAAGAGGTCATCGTCGTCGGCTATCTGCTGCGCAGGCTGCGGCAACTGGGCTGGACGCCGGGGGCGGCGCTGCTCGCCAGTTCCGTACTGCGCGGTTCGTACCACCTCTACCAGGGCATCGGCGGCTTCCTCGGCAACATGGCGATGGGCGTGGTGTTCGTCTGGCTGTATCGGCGCTGGGGCCGGGTCGGGCCGCTGGTGGTGGCCCACTCGCTGCTCGACATCGGCGCGTTCGTCGGTTACGCCGTGCTCGCGGGGAAGGTGGGCTGGCTGCCGACGGCCTGACCGGCCCGGCCGGGCGCCGGTCCTCAGACGCGCAGTTCCCCCTCGATGACCGTGACCGCGTGGCCGGTGAGCAGGGTGCGGTCGCCGCGCAGCCCGGTGCGGACCAGGCCGGAGCGCGGTGAGGCCTGCAGGCCGGTGAGGTCGGGGCGGCCCAGGCGCTGGGACCAGTAGGGGGCCAGGGCGGTGTGGGCACTGCCGGTGACCGGGTCCTCGTCGATGCCGACGTTCGGGAAGAAGCACCGCGAGACGAAGTCGTAGCCGCGGCCGGGGGCATCGGCCCGCGCGGTGGCGATGACGCCGCGCGTCGAGCAGGAGGCCAGTGCCTTGTGGTCGGGGGCCAGCCCCCGGACCGTCTTCTCGTCGGCGAGTTCCAGTACCAGGTCGCCGACGTTCGGGCCGGTGTCGAAGGCGGCGCGCGGCTGGGCGCCGAGGGCTTGCGCGGCGCCGTCGGGGACCTCGACCGCGGTGAGCGGTGCGGTCGGGAAGTCCAGGGTGATCGCGCCGTCGTCGGCGGGCGTGGCGATCAGGACGCCGCTGCGGGTGGCGAAGCGCACCGGTCCCGGGTGCGTGCCGGTGGTCCGCAGGACATGGGCGGTGGCGAGCGTGGCGTGTCCGCACATCGCGACCTCGGTGGCGGGCGTGAACCAGCGCAGCGCCCAGTCGGCCGCGCCGCCCCCGGGCAGCGGGTGTGCGAACGCCGTCTCGGCGTGGTTGACCTCCAGTGCCACCTGCTGCAGCCAGTCGTCCTCCGGGAAGGCGTCGAGGAGCAGGACCCCGGCCGGGTTGCCGGCGAAGGGGCGGTCGGTGAAGGCGTCGACGATTCGAATGCGCATGTCCAGACGGTAGAGGCCCCGGCGGGCGCCCGGCCAAGGCCAATTCGCGTCCTGCGGACTGGGAGCTTTCGCGTCCTGCGGACTGGGAACTGAGGGGCGCCGGTGGGGACTTCGTAGACGGATTCGGAGACGGCTCAGGAGAGGGCTTATGAGACGGCTTCGCAGGGGGTCTGCCGAAGGGTGTTGTCGGGCGAGCTGTTCCGATATATCGTTGAAGCATCGCGACAGATCAACGATGGAATGGAGTGGTTGCCATGCGTACCCACGGACACGAGCGTGGACACCGGCACGACGGCCCCTGGCGCGGCCGCGGGGACTTCGACGGGCGGCGGGCCGCCTTCGGCCCCTTCGGGCCGGGCGGTCCGGGTGGACCCGGCTTCGGGCCGGGCTTCGGTCCCGGCCCCTGGGGCGGGCGGGGGCGCGGCGGACCGCGCGGAAGGGCGCGGCGCGGCGACGTGCGGGCTTCGATCCTGGCCCTGCTCAAGGAGCGGCCGATGCACGGCTACGAGATGATCCAGGAGATCGCCGAGCGGAGCGGCGGGGCGTGGAAGCCCAGCCCCGGCTCGGTCTACCCCACCCTCCAGCTGCTGGAGGACGAGGGGCTGATCGCCAGTGAGTCGGAAGGCGGCAAGAAGCTGTTCGCGCTCACCGACGAGGGCCGCGTCGCCGCCGACGAGGGGGCGGACGCGCCCTGGGAGGAGGCCTCGCGCGGCATCGACTGGGAGGCTCTCGGCGAGATCCGCCAGGCCGGCTTCGGGCTGATGGAGGCCTTCGGGCAGGTCTGGAAGACTGGCAGCAAGGAGCAGCGCGAGAAGGCGCTCACCGTCATCAACGACGCACGCAAGAAGCTGTACCTGATCCTCGCCGACGAGGACTGACGCCGTCCTCGCCGGGACGGACCCGACGGCCGGCGCCCCGCGGAGCGATCCGCGGGGCGCCGGCCGTGTGCGTGGGGGAGGGCCTGGCTCGCGTGGGGGCGGCGACGACGCCCGGCTGTGTGATTCCCGAGCGGGCCCTGTGCGGATTGACCTGATCTCATCCGTAAGGAGGAGATTCCAGGCCCCCGGGTCCACTCTCCGTGGGACGCGGAAATGCTTCCCGCCGGGGATGACCGGGGCTCGCTGGACTGATGGGCTGGGGGATGTGCAACCCCGTATCCCCAGGCAGTCGGCCCGCGAGCAGGACATCGGCCGGCCGGACGACGATGCCGGGCTCAGTGCCGGGCTGGTGGCCGTGGTCGGCGCTGCCCGCAGGAGGGCGGTCCGGGACGGGGACCGGCAGATCGACACCGCCCACCTGCTGCACACCCTCCTGGAGTCGGACCCCGAGGTGCGCGAGGCCTTCGGCGGGGGTCCGCCGATCGTCCGGCTGCTCGGCTACCTCGTCCAGCGCAGCATCGGGTACGGCCTGCGCTGGCAGACCGGCGTGGAGGACTCCGGCGCGCTGCCCGTGGTGACCGAGGCCGCGGCCGCCGAAACCGGGTACGCCGGGGTCGGGGCCGCCGAGGCCGAGGGCTGGTCACCGGTGGCGTCGGCCGCCCTGGTGCACGCCCGTGCGCTGGCCGCCCGCCGCGGGGACGACCTGGCGCGCGGCATCGACCTCCTCTCCGGAATCGTCGCGGACCCCGGGGCGCGGGCCGTCGAGGTACTCGCCCGCGCGGGAATCGACGCACGGGAACTGGCCGCCGGCCTCCGGAAGGCGAACGAGGGCGAGTTCGGCCCTGGAGGCGAGTGCGGGACGCGCGGAGCCGGGACCGGGAGTGCGGCAGGAACGGGATTCGGGACTGGGACTGAGGCAGGGGTCGGGGACGGCGACGGGCCCCGGGAACGGACGGAGCAGTACGCCGGTGACGGCGGACCCGCCCGCTGATCCCGGCCACCCCCTGTTCTGCCC
Organism: Streptomyces sp. NPDC021356; assembly: GCF_040641015.1. NCBI lineage: Bacteria > Bacillati > Actinomycetota > Actinomycetes > Kitasatosporales > Streptomycetaceae > Streptomyces > Streptomyces sp. NPDC021356. The sequence goes on from NZ_JBFACU010000012.1 coordinate 26,820, forward strand.
CCTGCACGCCGCCGCGCCCGCCCCACCGTCCAGCCGGTGAGACAGGTGCCAACGGGGGTGACGCTCATGTCGTCGCCTGTCATCATGTGCCGGTGGTTACGTCTGGGATCAGTCAGGGGCAGTCCGGCAAAGGGGTCGGGCTCGGTCTCGCGCTCGTCTCGGCGGTCGCCTTCGGCGGCTCCGGGGTCGCGGCCAAGCCGCTGATCGAGGCGGGCCTCGACCCGCTGCACGTCGTCTGGCTGCGGGTCACCGGCGCGGCCCTCGTCATGCTGCCGCTCGCCGTACGCCATCGTGCACTGCTGCGCCGCCGCCCCCTGCTGCTCGCCGGGTTCGGGCTGCTGGCCGTGGCGGGCGTCCAGGCGTGCTACTTCGCCGCGCTCTCCCGCATCCCCGTCGGGGTGGCCCTGCTCATCGAGTACCTGGCCCCGGCCCTGGTGCTCGGCTGGGTCCGCTTCGTGCAGCGGCGCCCGGTCACCCGGGCCGCCGCCCTCGGCGTGGTCCTCGCCGCGGCCGGACTCGCCTGCGTCGTGGAGGTGTGGTCCGGGCTGCGCTTCGACGTCCTCGGGCTGCTCCTCGCCCTGGGCGCCGCCTGCTGCCAGGTCGGCTACTTCGTCCTGTCCGACCAGGGCGGCGACGCCGGCGACGAGGCGCCCGAACCGCTGGGCGTCATCGCGTACGGGCTGCTCGTCGGCGCCGTCGTACTGACCGTCGTGGCCCGGCCCTGGGGCATGGAATGGAGCGTGCTCTCCCACAGCGCGCGCATGAACGGCACGGCGGTGCCTGCGGCCGTCCTGCTGGTGTGGATCGTGCTGGTCGCCACGGTCCTCGCCTACGTCACAGGCGTGCTCTCCGTGCGTCGGCTCTCGCCGCAGGTGGCGGGCGTGGTGGCCTGTCTGGAGGCGGTCATCGCGACCGTGCTGGCCTGGGTGCTGCTCGGTGAGCACCTCTCCGCCCCGCAGGTCGCCGGTGGTGCCGTCGTCCTCCTGGGCGCCTTCATCGCGCAGTCCTCGGCACCGGCGAAGACAGCGGGGGAAGCGGTCGCGGGCGGGGCGGCCGACAGGGAGTTGTCGGCGCGCGGAACGACGGTCTAGGCTGCCGATCATGTACACACGCGCACTCGTCGTCTCGCCGCCGGCCGCCTGAGGCGGGCCTCCTTCGACGAGCCCGGCGCCCCTGCCCGACCCGCGGAACGTCCGCGGCGCGGGGCACGGCCGGGCCTGACGGTGCTGCCCGCAGAAGAAGTCCGACGACCCCACCGCACCGGGGTCCTCCTTGCCGAACTTCTGCACTCTGCGGAGAGAACTCGTGTCGCACGCTTCCTCCGGCCTGCCCGTCGGGCGTGGCCTCCTCTACCTGATCGTCGCCGGTGTCGCCTGGGGCACCGCCGGTGCCGCCGCCTCCCTGGTCTACCGTGCCAGTGACATGGGACCGGCGGCGCTGTCCTTCTGGCGCTGCCTCGCGGGCGTCGTGCTGCTGCTCGCCGTCCGCCTGCTGCGCCCGCGCGTGCGGTCCGCGACGCAGGTCTCCCGCGGCGGCGCGCTGCTGCGGGCCGGCGCCACCGGGCTCGGGCTCGCCGTGTTCCAGACCGCCTACTTCGCCGCCGTGTCCGCGACCGGGCTGGCCGTGGCGACCGTCGTCACCCTCGGCGCCGGACCCGTCTTCATCGCCCTCGGCGCCCGCCTCACGCTCGGCGAACGGCTCGGCCGGTCCGGTGCGGTCGCCGTCACCGGTTCGCTGGCCGGGCTCGCGGTGCTGGTGCTCGGCAGCGGGGGCGCCACCGTACGGCCGTCGGGGGTGCTGCTCGCCCTCGCCTCCGCGGCCGGGTACAGCGGCATGACGCTGCTGACCCGCCGGTGGGGGCGGGGCGGCGGCGCCGACCACTCCGCCACGACCGTGGGGGCCTTCGCGGTGGCCGCGCTGTGCCTGCTGCCGCTCGCCGCCGCCGAGGGGCTGGTGCCGCACACCGTCGAGCCGGTCCGGCTGCTGTGGCTGCTCGCCTACATCGGCACGGTGCCGACGGCCCTCGCCTACGCCCTCTACTTCGCGGGCGCGGCCGTCGTCCGCTCGGCCACCGTGTCCGTGATCATGCTCCTGGAGCCGGTCAGCGCGGCGGTCCTGGCGGTCGCCCTGCTGGGCGAGCGGCTGACGACGGCGACCCTCCTCGGCACCGCGCTGATGCTCGGCTCCGTCGGCGGCCTCGCCGTCGCGGAGACCCGCGGGGCCCGGCCCGCGGCGGAGGAACCCGCCGCGTGAGGAGGAGGGGGCCCGCCATCCATGGCTCCGGGGTCGCCGGGCCCCCGGGCCCCCGGCGCGCCGGCCGCCAGGGCCCGGGAGCCCCCTCCCCGCCGTCGGTGGTGCCGCCTACAGTTCCGCTAGGTATCCGGGAACCTCGGTGCCGGGCGCCAGGTCCTCCTCGGGGAGCGGGGTGCCGTACGTCCTGCGGACCGGGACCACGCCGGCCCAGTGGGGGAGGGTCAGGTCCTCGGGCTCGTCGCTGACGCCGCCCGTGCGCAGCTTGGCCGACACCGCCGCGAGGTCGAGGCGGAGCACGGCGGTCGCGGCCAGTTCCTTGGCGTTTCCCGGACGGGAGTCGGCCGCCCGGCCGGGCACCACGTGGTCGACCAGCACGTCCAGGGCCAGCCGCTTCTCCGCCGGGTCGGTCACTTGGTGGGCGGTGCCGTGCACCACGACACTGCGGTAGTTGATCGAGTGATGGAAGGCGGAGCGGGCCAGGACCAGGCCGTCGACATGGGTGACCGTCAGACAGACCTGCAGGCCCGGGTCGGCCTGCCCCGCCATGCGCAGCGGGCGCGAGCCGGTCGAGCCGTGCACATACAGCCGCTCGCCCACCCGGCCGTAGAGCGTCGGCAGCACCACGGGTGCCCCGTCGCGGACGAAGCCCAGGTGGCAGACGTACCCCTCGTCGAGTATCGCGTGCACCAGTTCCTTGTCGTACGACGCCCGCTGCGCGGACCGGGTGGGGACGGTGCGGTCGGTCGGCGGGTAGGTGTCGGCCGTCGGTGTCGGCTGCTGGGTCCCCTGCATTGCGCTCTCCATTGCACTAGTGCATAATTGGCTTTGTGCTAGGAGAATATCGGATCGAAGGGCGGCGCGCAGCAGAAATCGCGGCGAGCGTCGAGCGCGCGGTGGGCTCAGGAGATCTCGAACCGGGGCAACTGCTGCCGCCCATGCGCGAGTTGGCGGTGCACCTCGGCGTCAATCCCAATACCGTGGCGGCCGCGTACAGAGTGCTGCGCGAGCGCGGGGTGATCGAGACCGCCGGGCGCCGGGGGAGCCGGGTGCGGCCCGCCCCCGCCACCACCGGACGGGACCGCATCCGCGTCGACGTACCCGAGGGTGTGTGCGACGTGTCCGCCGGGAACCCGGATCCGGCCCTGTTGCCGCCGCTGGCGCCGGCCTTCGCAGCGGCCGCGGCCCAGGGCGACCGCGCCCCCGTGCTCTACGGCGCCCCGGCCGTGGACCCCGACCTGGCCCGCCTGGCCAGGGCCGAGCTGGACGAGGCGGGTGTGCCGGACGGGCCGCTCGCCGTGGTGACCGGCTCACTGGACGGCGTCGAGCGGGTCCTCACCGCCCACCTCAAACAGGGGGACACGGTCGCCGTGGAGGACCCGGGCTGGGGCAGGACGCTCGACCTGGTTCCGGCGCTCGGGCTGCGTACGGTCCCGATGCGCGTGGACGACGAGGGGCCGCGCGTCGACGCCGTGCGCGAGGCCCTCGCGGGCGGCGCGCGGGCGCTGATCGTCACCGACCGGGCGCAGAACCCGACGGGTGCGGCGCTGAGCGCCACGCGCGCGCGTGCCCTGCGGACCGTCCTGGCCGAGCACCCGGAGACCGTGCTCATCGAGGACGACCACGCCCACGGCATCGTCGACCTCCCCCCGCACCCGCTCGCCGGGGCCACCCGGCACTGGGCCTTCGTCCGGTCGGTGGCCAAGGCCTACGGCCCCGACCTGCGCCTCGCCGTGCTCACCGGCGACGAGGTCACCGTCGACCGGGTGCGCGGACGGCAGCGGCTCGGGCCCGGCTGGGTCAGCCTGCTGGTGCAGCGGGCCGTGGTACGGCTGCGGACGGACGGGGCGCTGGACACCCGGGCGGTGGCGGCGGAGTACAGCCGACGGCGTGAGCTGCTCACCGGCGCGCTGGCAAAGCGGGGTGTGGCCGCGCACGGACGCAGCGGGATGAACGTGTGGGTGCCCGTGCCGGACGAGACGGGTGTCGTCGCCCGGCTGCTGCACGCGGGCTGGGCCGTCGCCCCGGGCGCCCGGTTCCGGCTGAACGAGCCGCCGGGCGTCCGGATCACCGTCTCGACGCTGCGGGAGGGCGAGGCCGGGCGGCTTGCGGACGCGGTGGCGGCGGCTCTGAGGCCGGTTCCGGAGCGGACGTACGTCTGAACGGTGGGGGCGGGGCCCTTCCGGCCCGGCGTGCGGCTACGGGTTCGTGGCCGCTGTCGCTGTCGCTGCCACTCCCGTTGTCGCTGTCGCTGTCGCTGTCGCTGTCGCTGTCGCCGCGGCGCCCGGGGTCCGCGCGACGGGGCCGGCCGACTGCTCGGGCTGGAGGGAGCCGGCGGCGCGGGCGTGCCGGGTGCCGCGCCCGGACCTGGCCTGGGTCAGGGCCGCTCCCGCCAGGACGATCACCGCGCCGACCGGCGTCGACCAGGTCAGGTGCTCGCCGAGGACGGCGACACCGGCACCCGCGGCGATGATCGGCACGAAGTAGGTGACCATCTGGGCGGTCGTCGGACCGACCTCGGCGACGAGCCCGTACTGCACGAGCATCGCGAAGCCCGTGCCCAGGGCGCCCAGCGCGGCGACCGAGAGCAGCGGGAGGACGTCCACGTGGCTCGGCACATCACTGAACATCGGGGTCACGACCGCCAGTTGCACCGTCGCCAGCAGCAGCTGACCGCCGGTCAGCGACAGGTGCGACTCCTGGGAACCGGCCAGCGTGCGCCGGACGTAGATCCAGCCGACCGGGTAGCTCAGCGAGGCCAGCAGCGCCATCGCCGTGCCGCCGGCGTCCAGGCCCGGGAAGCCCTGCCAGGCGCCGAGCACGGTCAGCACCCCGAGGAATCCGAGCCCGAGGCCCGCGACCCGCACCCGGCTCGGGCGGTCCTCGGAGAGGGCGACCAGGGACAGCGCCATGCCCCACAGGGGCGAGGTGGCGTTGCAGATGCCCGCGAGGGTGGACGGGATGGTCAGTTCCGAGTACGCGAAGAGCGAGAACGGCAGCGCGTTGAGGAAGAAACCGGCGACCGCCAGATGACCCCACGTGCGGGCGCCGCGGGGCAGCCCCTGCCGCTTCACCGCCATCGCCACGGCCAGCACCGCGGTGCCGAACACCAGCCGTCCCAGCGTCACCTGGAAGGGGGCGAAGCTCCGCGTGCCCACCTTCATGAACAGGAAGCTGAACCCCCAGATCAGCGCCAGGAAGGCGAAACGGACCCGCCAGTGCAGCGGGCCGCGGGCCGGGCCGGCCGGGACGGGCGACGAGGGCGGCGAGGATGCGGTCGCGGAACTCATGACCGTAGCGTGCCTGCCCTCATCCTCGTAGCACAATCGAGAATTCGCGCCGGATACCTCGTAGTATCGCTTACATGTTGAACCTGGAGCGCCTGCGCACCCTGGACGCCCTCGCCCGGCACGGTTCCGTCAGCGGCGCGGCCGACGGACTGCACGTGACCACCTCGGCGGTCTCGCAGCAGATGGCCAAGCTGGAACGGGAGGTGGGCCAGCGGCTCCTGGCCAAAAACGGCCGGGGCGTGCGGCTCACGGACGCCGGCCGCCTCCTCGCCGAGCACGCGGCTCGCATCCTCTCCCAGGTCGAGCTGGCCCAGTCCGACCTGGAGGCCCAGCGCGGCCAGGTGGTCGGCGAACTGCGGCTCGCCGCGTTCCCCACCGGCGCCCGCGGGCTGTTCCCCGCCGCGCTGTGCCATCTGCGCGCGCGGCACCCGGCCCTCGGCGTCACCACCGCCGAGGTGGAACCCGCGCCCGCGCTGCGGGCCGTGCTGCGCGGTGACGCCGACCTGGCCGTGGTGCTCGACTGGTACAACAAGCCGCTGCCCGTGCCCGACGGGCTCACCCGGGCGCCGATCCTCGACGACCCCGTCGACGTCGCGATGCCGGCGACGCACCGGCACGCGGACCGCGCCGAGGCCGCCCTGGAGGACTTCGCCGACGACGACTGGATCACCTGGGGTGACGACGAGTTCTGCCACGAGTGGCTGCTGGACACCCTGCGCTCCAAGGAGGTGGAGCCACGCGTCGCGCACCGCGCCCAGGAGCACGCCACTCAGCTCGCGCTGGTCGCCGCGGGCCTCGGTGTCTGTGTCGCGCCCAGGCTCGGGCGGGGGCCGCTGCCCGCCGGGGTGCGGACGGTCCCCGTGCGGCAGGCCGTGCGCCGGCACGTCTACGCCGTCTGGCGGGCCGACGCCGACCGCCGTCCCTCGATCCGCGCGGCGGTCGAGGCCCTCCGGGCCGCGGGGGAACAGGTCGCCTGAGCGGCCACCCGACCGCGGGGCGGGGTTCCGCTGGGTCCCCAGACGCCGACGTGTCGCCCCCGGACCCGCAGGCGGTCGGCGTGACGGCGGCCCCGGCCGCCCCCGGCACCGCGACGGCGTTACGGCGGGCCGGTCCCTGCTGGGGATGGATCGATGCGGTGGTCATGCCGGTGTTCCCTTCCCGCGGACTCCGTGACGCTCCCTTGCGCACAGGGGTACGTCCGGCCGGCGCCGGGCGTTCACCCATGGCGTCGGCCCGAGCGCCCACCCAAGGCGTCGAGTTCGCGTCCAAAGCCGCACGCGGCGCCAGTAACCTGGGGCGATGCTCAAGGAAGTCAACGCGACCCGCTTCATCACACCCCTGCGGGAGGGCGGCTCGCTGCCGGGGCTCGTCGAGGCCGACGACTTCGGGACGTACGTCCTGAAGTTCAGCGGCGCCGGACAGGGCCGCAAGACGCTCGTCGCCGAGGTCGTGTGCGGCGAGTTGGCCCGGCGGCTGGGGTTCCGGGTGCCCCCGCTGGTGACCATCGGCCTCGACCCCGTCCTCGGACTCGGCGAACCCGACGAGCAGGTGCAGGAACTGCTGCGCTCCAGCGGCGGCACCAATCTCGGGATGGACTTCCTCTCCGGTGCCCTCGGGTTCGACCCGCTGGCCTTCCCGGTGGGCGCCGAGGAGGCCGGACGGATCGTCTGGTTCGACGCGCTCGTGAACAACGTGGACCGCTCCTGGCGCAACCCGAACCTGCTCAATTGGCGCGGCGAGCTGTGGCTCATCGACCACGGCGCGACGATGATCTGGCACCACAACTGGCCCGGCGCCGAGGCCTCCGCAGCCCGCCCGTACGACGCCTCCGAGCACGTACTCGCGCCGTTTCGCCCGGACCTCGCGGCGGCCGCCGCGCGGCTCGCCCCGCTCGTCACCGCGGACCTGCTCGCCGAGGTGACCGCCGAGATCCCGGACGCCTGGCTGACCGGCGAGCCCGGCTTCGGCACGCCCGACGAACTGCGCCGCGCCTACGCCCGGCCGCTGCTCGCACGGGCCGCCGTGATCCACGAACGCATCCAGGGCATCGAGGGGGCCAAGTGAGCGACCAGCCCATGATCGGCGGCGAGCCGGTGGGGGGCCACCCCGTGCAGGGTGGCCGTCCGGGGGACCGCCCCGTGCAGGGTGGCCGTCCGGCGGGGGACCACCACATCCTCGGCGGCCGGCAGGCCGGGGAGCGCCACATCATCGGCGGCCGTACGAGTGACCGGGACGTCTTCGAGTACGCCCTGCTGCGGGTCGTCCCGCGCGTCGAGCGCGGCGAGCGCATCAACGCCGGGGTACTCGTCTACTGCCGGGCCAAGGCCTACGTAGGCGCCCGCACCCACCTCGACGAGGCCCGGCTGCTGGCGCTCGACCCGCGGGCCGACGTGGCGGGCGTGCGGGCCGCCCTCGCCGCCGTGGAACGTGTCTGCGCGGGCGGGAGCGCCGCCGGGCAGGCTGCGGGCGACGACGCCGGGCGGCGGTTCCGCTGGCTGGCCGCGCCCCGCTCCACGATCGTCCAGCCCGGCCCGGTGCACACCGGCCTCACCCTGGACCCCGCCGCGGAGACGGAGCGGTTGCTGGACCTTCTGGTGAGGTAATGGATCACACGCGCCCCGTGTGCCGTTGACACCGGGTGCCAGGGCTTCTAGCGTCACATCCACCGAAGGTACTAAGCGGTCGCTCACCGCAGACCGGACCCCCGGACCGCTTCGCCGGACCGGGCGCCGGTCCGGTCCCGGCCGGGTTCTCTCAAGGGCGAGGAGAAGCAGCAATGTCCACCACTGACCAGCGGGTCGCCGTCGTCACCGGTGCCGCGCGCGGCATCGGCGCCGCCACCGCCGTACGACTGGCCGCCGAGGGCCGCGCCGTCGCCGTGCTCGACCTCGACGAGGCCGCCTGCAAGGACACCGTGGAGAAGATCACCGCGGCCGGCGGGCGGGCCGTCGCGATCGGCGCCGACGTCTGTGACGAGGCGCAGGTGGAGGCGGCGATCGCGCGCATCGCCGAGGAACTCGGCGCGCCGACGATCCTCGTCAACAACGCGGGCGTGCTCCGTGACAACCTGCTGTTCAAGATGAGCGTCTCCGACTGGGACACCGTCATGAACGTTCACCTGCGCGGCTCGTTCCTGATGACCCGCGCGATCCAGAAGCACATGGTGGACGCGGGCTTCGGCCGGATCGTCAACCTCTCCTCGTCCTCCGCGCTCGGCAACCGCGGCCAGGTCAACTACTCGGCCGCCAAGGCGGGCCTGCAGGGCTTCACCAAGACGCTGGCCAAGGAGCTGGGCAAGTTCGGCATCACGGCCAACTCCGTCGCCCCGGGCTTCATCGCCACCGAGATGACCAAGGCCACCGCCGAACGCGTCGGCATGGGCTTCGAGGACTTCAAGGCCGCCGCCGCGACCCAGATCCCGGTGCAGCGCGTGGGCGAGCCGGAGGACATCGCCAACGCGATCGCCTTCTTCACGGGTGACGCTGCCGGCTTCGTCTCCGGCCAGGTGCTCTACGTCGCCGGCGGACCGCTCGACTAAGGAAACGCGCACATGACTTCCGTGGAACCCCACGCGCTCTCCGGCAAGGTCGCCATCGTCACCGGCGCGAGCCGCGGCATCGGCTACGGCATCGCCGAGGCGATGGTGGCCCGGGGCGACCGGGTGTGCATCACCGGCCGCAACGAGGACGCCCTGAAGGAGGCCGTCGAACGGCTCGGCACCGACCGGGTCATCGGCGTCGCGGGCAAGGCCCACGACGAGGCCCACCAGGCGGAGGCCGTCGACCGCGTCATGGAGGCGTTCGGCCGCGTCGACCACCTGGTCAACAATGCCGGGACCAACCCGGTGTTCGGTCCGCTCGCCGACCTCGACCTGAACGTGGCGCGCAAGGTCTTCGAGACCAACGTGATCTCCGCGCTCGGCTTCGCCCAGCGCACCTGGCACGCCTGGCAGAAGGACAACGGCGGCGCCGTCGTGAACATCTCCTCCATCGCCGGCCTCGCCCCCTCGCCGTTCATCGGCGCCTACGGCGTCAGCAAGGCCGCGATGATCAACCTGACCCAGCAGCTCGCGCACGAGTTCGCGCCGAAGGTGCGGGTCAACGCCATCGCCCCCGGCGTGGTGAAGACGAAGTTCGCGCAGGCGCTGTTCGAGGGCCGCGAGGAGGAGGCCGCCGCCGCCTACCCGCTCGGCCGGCTCGGCGTGCCTTCCGACATCGGCGGCGCGGCGGCGTTCCTCACCTCCGAGCAGTCCGACTGGATCACCGGGCAGACGCTCGTCGTCGACGGCGGCATCTTCCTCAACGCCGGCGTGGGCTGACCGGAGCGCTCAGGACCCGTCCACCGGTAGGTCGACCAGTCGCTTCGTCGACCTACCGGTGGAGTCGTGGACCGGCCGGCGATCGCGCACGAGGTCCACAAGGACGTCGTCGACCCCCTGCACTCCAGGGTCCCCAAGGGCCTCACCGGTTCACCGGCTCACCGGCTCACCGGCCACACCACGGGCTTCTTCGACGACTTCTGCGACCCCGGCGTCGCCAAGGCCCGCGGCCCCCCTCACCGAGCTCACCGAGTTCCAGCTCCTGGAACTCCGGGGCCGTCGCGGAGCCGTAGCGGTCGCCGGGGTACCGGAGGGTCAGCGGAACTGTCCCGCAAGGCCAGCCGGCAGGCGGGGCACCGGCCGGGGCCCGGGGCCGCTGTCAGTGGTCGCCTGTAGGTTCAGTCGGCAGGAAGTGACCGCACATCGTGAGGACGTTGACGTGACCGACATCGCCATGCTGCCCGAGTCCTGGCGCGGGGTTCTGGGCGACGAACTGCAGCAGCCCTACTTCAAGGAGCTGACCGAGTTCGTCGAGGAAGAGCGGGCGAAGGGTCCTGTGTACCCGCCGCGCGAGGAGGTCTTCGCCGCGCTGGACGCCACGCCCTACGACCGGGTGAAGGTGCTCGTCCTCGGGCAGGACCCCTACCACGGGGAGGGCCAGGGGCACGGCCTGTGCTTCTCGGTGCGCCCCGGCGTGAAGGTCCCGCCGTCGCTGCGCAACATCTACAAGGAGATGCACCAGGAGCTGGGCACCCCGATCCCCGACAACGGCTATCTGATGCCGTGGGCCCAGCAGGGCGTCCTGCTGCTGAACGCGGTGCTCACGGTCCGCTCCGGCGAGGCCAACTCCCACAAGGGGCGGGGCTGGGAGAGGTTCACCGACGCGGTGATCCGCGCGGTGGCCGGCCGGCCCGACCCGGCGGTCTTCGTGCTGTGGGGCAACTACGCGCAGAAGAAGCTCCCGCTGATCGACGAGACGCGGCACGTGGTGGTCAAGGGGGCGCACCCGTCGCCCCTGTCGGCGAAGAAGTTCTTCGGCTCCCGTCCCTTCACCCAGATCGACGAGGCGGTGGCGCGGCAGGGGCACGAGCCGATCGACTGGCGGATTCCGGATCTGGGCTGAGCGGACAGGGCCCCGGCGCCCGGCAGGGAGGGGTGCGGGCGCGGGGCGGAGGCCCCTTGCAGTGCCCGTGCCCGTGCCCGTGCCCGTGCCTGTGGTCGTGTCGGTGGTCCGTGTCCGGACACGGGGTGAGAGGTGGGGCCTCGCGCGGGCCGCCTGAGCCGGATTGCCGCTGGGTGCGGTTAGCGTCGGGGGAGTCGGGTCGGGGAGAGGGCAGGAGGGCGCCGTGACTAAGTGGCAGGAGCCGACGGCGGGCGACGCCGTGCTCACGCGGATCGGCCAGAGCGTCATGCTGCACCACGCCGGTGACCGCGAGGAGGCCCGGGTACGGTTCCTCGCCCTGTGGCGCGAGATCGGCGTGGAGGGCGACCCCCTGCACCGCTGCACGCTGGCCCACTACATGGCGGACACCCAGGACGACCCCTGCGACGAACTGGCCTGGGACCTCAGGGCGCTGTCCGCCGCCGAGGAACTCACCGACGACCGGCTCGCCGGGCACGAGGGCGCGCCGGCGGCCCGCGCCCTGTACCCGTCCCTGCATCTGAACCTGGCCGCCGACTACGTGAAGCTCGGCCGCTCCGAAGCCGCCCGCAGCCACCTCCGGCACGCGCGTGGCACGGCAGGCGGCCTCGCCGACGACAGCTACGGCGACGGGGTCCGCGCGGCGATCCACCGGCTGGAACTGCGGCTGGGCGACGACGGACCCGACCCCGGGGAGGACCCGGGCGGACCGCCCCGCCGGCGGTCGTAGCAACGTGCTCGACGGCCGTGGCGACGGTGCTCGACGGCTGTGGCAACGGTGCTCAACGGCCGTAGGTCTGGCCGCAGATCCTCGCCTCGGGGCTGTTCGGGCGCCAGCCGCCGTACTGCTTGCCGAGGGCGCAGACGCCCGGGGCGGCCGGTACCGGCGGCCTGTGCGGAGCGGGGGCTCCGGTGCGGTGCGACGCGGGGGGACGCGGCGGTGCGGGCACGGGCCGGTGTGCGGGTCGGGCAGGGGAGTGCGGGGCCGGGTGCGGGTGCCGCGCCGGCGGCCCAGGGGCGGCGGGGGCGTGCGGGTGCGCGGCCGGTTCCGGGACGGCCGCAGGGCGCGTACGGGTGGCCGGTCGGGGTGAGTCGGAGGAACCGGCGCGCTCCAGGGCCTCCCGGGCGGGAGCCTGCACGGCGCGCGGCCCGGCACTGCCTTCGGCGCGCGGGGCGGGGACCGCCGAGGAGGCCGCCCCCGGCCCGGAGGGCGACCGCTGGACCGTGACGCAGCCGGTCAGCGCCGAGACGGCCACGGTGATCAGGAGCGTTGCGGCGGTGGTCGTTCGATGCACCCGCGCCACTCTGCTGCGTCCGCGCAGCGCGCGGCCCGCGGACGGGCGGAGGATGCCCCGCACGGGTGATCTCGCGCCCCGTAGGGAGTGGGTGCCGTGCGGCCGGGTGACGTCGCGTGCCCGGCTCCGTCAGTCCCCGGTCACGCCGTCGAGGCGTTCGCGGAGCAGGTCGGCGTGGCCGTTGTGGCGGGCGTACTCCTCGATCATGTGCGTGTAGATCCACCGCAGGTTGAAAGGCTCGTCGGTGAACCTGCTCCGGCCCTTCGACAGGTCGTCGAGGCCGAGGCCGGCGGCGAGGCGTCGTGCGGCCTCGATCTCCGCCTGCCAGGCGGCGTGGGCCTCGGCCCAGGTGTCGGAGTCGGTGACGTGGAAGTCGCCGTCGGGGTCCTGCTCGTCGTAGTGGAGCGGCCCCGCCTCCTCGCCGGCCAGCACCCTGCGGAACCAGGACCGTTCCACCTCCGCCATGTGCCGCACCAGCCCCAGCAGGGTCAGCTCGGACGGCGCGGCGGACGCGGTGCGCAGCTGTTCGTCGGTCAGGCCCTCGCACTTCCACGCCAGCGTCTGCCGGTGGTAGTCCAACCAGCCCTCCAGCATGCTGCGTTCGTCGGCGTTGGGGGCGGGCTCGCGGCGCTCGGTCGTCGTCATGCGTCGATCGTCGCTCAGGCGCGGACCTCACACCACGGGTTTTCCGCCGCCGAGCATGCCCTCCAGCAGCTCCCGCAGCCCGGCCCGCACCTCGTCGAGTTCCGGGATCCGGGTGTGGAAGGTCCCGGCCACGCAGGAGAACATCAGCCCGTCCGCCCAGGCGACCAGGGACAGGACGTGCCGCTGCGGCTCGGGGGATCCCATCGCGGTCACCAGGGCGCCGAGCTGGTCGCGGAAGCGGGCGCCCGCCGCGTCGAAAGGAGCGCGCAGCTCCGGGCGGCGGGTCGCTTCCAGGGCCAGTTCGTAGCGGGCGAGGGTCAGTCCGCGGTTGCCGGTCAGCGCGCGGTGGGTGGCGAGCGCCAGCCCGTCCACCAGCGCGTCGAGGCCGCCGGTGCGCGGGTCCGGCATCTCGTGCAGGGCCAGGACCCGCCCCTCCCGGTCGGCCAGCCGCCGCACGGCCAGTTCCAGCAGGGCCTGGCGGGTGCGGGCGACGTTCGACGTCGAACCCTGCGGCAGCCCCGCCGCCTCGTCGACGGCCCGGTGTGTCAGCCCCCGCATCCCGCGTGCGGCGAGCAGGGCAAGGGCGGCGTCGGCGACGCGATCGGCGCGGGAAGCGCGCTCGGTGGGGGAGGCGGTGGAGGGGGGCTCGGCTGGAGAGGTGTCTGCAGTGGGGGAGGTGCGTTCGGCGGGTGCGGGCATGGGGATCAACCTACCGGTCGACTACACCCGTAGTGTGCGTCACTACATCCGTAGTATCGTCAGACTCGTCCACGAGTCACTACAGATGTAGTCTCAGTCGTGCGGGAGGCGCCATGCCCCAGTCACAACAACAGCCACAGTCCGAGCCTCAGCCCTGGAACAGGTCCGAGGACCGGCCGCAGAGCAGCTACCGGAACCGGGCCAAGAGCCGGTCGTCCCGGCCCACGACCGCCGTGGTCATCGGCGGCGGCATCGGAGGCCTCGCCGCGGCGGCGGCCCTGCACCGGTCCGGCCACCGCGTCACCGTGCTGGAACGCGCCCCTTCCGTCGAGCCCGTCGGCGCGGCCGTCTCGCTCTCCCCGAACGCCCTGCGCGCCCTGGACGTCATCGGCATCGGCGACCGGATCCGCGATCTCGCCGCCTGGCAGGGCGACGGAGGGCTGCGCACCCCGGCCGGCCGCTGGCTCGCCCGGACCGACGCGGCGGTTGCGGCCGAGCGGTTCGGCGGCCCCCTCGTCCTGCTGCACCGCGCCACGCTGGCCGAGGCCCTGGCCGCGCTCCTTCCGCCCGGGGCCGTCCGCACGAGCGCCGCCGCCCACCTCGCCGACCCCGGTGACGTACGGCGCCCGGCCCGGGTGGCCACGCCCGACGGCGAACTGGAGGCCGACCTCGTGGTGGCCGCCGACGGCATCCACTCCGCGGCCCGCCGGGTGCTGTTCCCGGACCACCCCGGTCCCGTCTACTCCGGCTTCACCACCTGGCGCCTCGTGATCCCGCTACCGGGCGCCGCGTTCGCCTCCCACGAGACCTGGGGCCGCGGCTGCCTGTGGGGGACGCACCCGCTCAAGGACGGCCGGGTGTACGCGTACGCCGCCGCCGTGACGCCCGCCGGGCAGCGCGCCGCGGACGACGAACGGGCCGAACTCCTGCGCCGCTTCGGCCACTGGCACGACCCGATCCCCGCGGTGCTCGCCGCCGCCCGCCCGCAGGACGTCCTGCGCCACGACGTCCACCACATCGCGGACCCGCTGCCCTCCTACCACCGCGGGCGGACCGTCCTCCTCGGCGACGCCGCGCACGCCATGCCGCCGACCCTCGGCCAGGGCGGCAACCAGGCGGTCGAGGACGCCGTCGTCCTCGCCCACCACGCGGGAGACCTCCCCGCGTACACCGCCGCCCGGCTACCCCGGACCACCGCCGTCGCCCGCCGGGCGGTCCGGGTCGCCCGCGTGAACATGATGCGCGATGGGGCCGGATGCGCCGTACGGAACACCGTGATCGCCGCGCTGTCCCGGACCGTGCCGGGAGCGCTGCTGCGCGGTTTCGACGGGATCGCCGACTGGCGGCCTCCGCAGCGCCCGTATGCTGCCGTGCGGGCAGGAACCGCGGACGCGGGCGGACGATGAGGGAGAACACGTGAAGGTCGGCTGCATCGGACTGGGCGACATCGCGCAGAAGGCGTACCTGCCGGTGCTCGGCGCACAGCCCGGAATCGACCTGCACCTGCAGACCCGGACGCCCGCCACGCTCCAGCGGGTCGCCGACAGCCTGCACCTGCCGCCCGGGCAGCGTCACGCGGACCTGGACGCGCTGCTCGCCCAGAACCTCGACGCGGCCTTCGTGCACGCCCCCACCGCCGCCCACCCCGAGATCGTCACGCGGCTCCTGGAAGCCGGCGTGCCCACGTACGTCGACAAGCCGCTCGCCTACGAACTCGCCGACTCCACGCGTCTGGTGCGGCTCGCCGAGGAGCGCGGCGTATCGCTGATGGTCGGCTTCAACCGGCGCTACGCGCCCGGATACGCGCAGTGCGCCGAGCACCCGCGCGAGCTGATCCTCCTCCAGAAGAACCGTGCGGGGCTGCCCGAGGAGCCCCGCACGATGATCCTCGACGACTTCATCCACGTCGTGGACACCCTGCGGTTCCTGGTGCCCGGCCCGGTCGACGACGTCACCGTGCACGGCCGGATGCGCGACGGACTGCTGCACCACGTCGTGCTGCAACTCGGCGGGGACGGGTTCACCGCGCTCGGCGTGATGAACCGGCTCAGCGGCTCCGCCGAGGAGATCCTTGAGGTCTCCGGGCAGGACACCAAGCGGCAGGTGGTCAACCTCGCCGAGACGATCGACCACAAGGGGCAGCCGACCGTGCGCCGGCGCGGCGACTGGGTGCCCGTCGCCCGGCAGCGCGGCATCGAACAGGCCGTGCTGTCCTTCCTCGACGCCGTACGCGCGGGCCGGCCGCTCAGCGCCCGGGACGCGCTGGAGACCCACGATCTGTGCGAGCGCGTGCTGCGGACGGTGCTGGAGCGCGCCGGCGCGGCCTGAGCAGCGCCCGCACCCCCTCGCTCACGCACAGCGCGCCCAGCACCAGCAGCGCCGCGTGCACCGGCCAGTCGCCGTAGCGGACGTACGGTGTGACGCCGTGCGCGGTCGGTACGTCGTACACCCGCGCCGTGCTCGCGTCCGTGCCGAGCCAGGGGCCGACGCGCTGCCCGCCCGGCCCGTAGACGGCGGACACGCCGGTCAGCGTGGCGTGCACCATGGGGCGTCCCGTCTCGGCGGCGCGCAGCGCGCCGAGCGAGGCGTGCTGCGCGGGCGCCCAGCTGCGCTGGAACGTGGAGGTCGACGACTGGGCGAGCAGCACCCCGGCGCCGTCGCGCGCCAGGTGCCGGCTCATGTCGGGGAAGGCGGTCTCGAAGCAGACCAGCGGACCGACGCGCAGGCCGTGGCCGACGTCCATGACGACCTGCTCGTCGCCCCGCCTGCGGTCCTCGCCCGCGGCCTTGCCGACGGAGGTCGCCCAGCCCAGCAGCGAGCGCGCCGGGACGTACTCGCCGAACGGGACCAGCCGCATCTTGTCGTAGCGGTCGCCGGTCGGGCCGTCCGGGCCGACCAGTACCGAACTCTTGTAGATACCGGGCCGGTCGGAGCGCCGGGCGTCCACGTTGACGAGGACGTCCGCGCCGACCTCGCGGGAGAGGGCCGCGATCCGCCGCGCGAGGTCCGGCCGCTGGGCCAGGTCGAAGCCGACGCTGCTCTCGCCCCACACCACCAGGTCCACGCGGTGCCCGGCCAGGCCGCGGGTCAGCTGTTCCTCGCGGTCGAACCGCCGCTGTCCGCTCTCGGTCCCGTCGACCATGCCCGGCTGGACCACGGCGATGCGGACGTGACCGTCGACGTCCGGGCGCGGTGCCCAGGCCCAGGCCGCGGAGGTCACCGCGGCGGTGGCGGCCAGACCGGCCACCGCGGACACTCGGACCCCGCGCACCGCCACGAGGACCGCGACGGCCACGTTGACGGCCACCACGAGGAAGCTCAGCAGCCACACACCGCCGACCGAGGCCAGCCGCAGGGCCGGCGCCACCTGCCACTGGCTGGCGCCCAGCATGCCCCACGGGCCGCCCAGGCCCTGCCAGGACCGGACGAGTTCCACGGCCAGCCAGCCCGACGGCAGCACGACGAGGGCAGCCGCGGCGCGCCCGGCCGAGGGCCGGCCGGCCAGGAACCGCCGCACCAGCCACCCCCAGGGCACCCACAGCACCCCCAGCAGCGCCGCCAGCACCACCGTGAACACATGCAGGCTCGGCAGCAGCCAGTGGTGCACGGCCAGCATGAAGCCCACCCCGCCGCACCATCCGTCGTACGCGGCCCGCCGCCCGGTCGGTGCGCAGCGGGCCAGCAGGATCCACGGAACCAGCGCCCCGTAGGCGAACCACCACAGCGCCGGTGCGGGGAAGGCGAGCATCGGCAGCGCACCGGCGAGGACGGCGAGCACCGAACGCCGCCACGGCGAGCCGAGCCAGCGGCCGAACGTCTCCATAGGGCGCCCTCCTACCCGCGGACGGCTCCGCTTATCCGACGATCCCCGAACGCCTTCCAGTCTGCGCGCCCCCACAACTCCCGTCCGGGCGACGGCAGGCCCGGCCGGCAGGACGGTCAGCGGGCGGCTCCGCCGTGCTCCGCATATTCGGTGGCCCGCGCGGGCGGCGGTCGGTGAGTCTGGTCGAGTGAATGATCAGCACGCCGATCCGGAGCCCCGTTTCCGCATCCGCGCCCACCACACCGAAACCACCATCACCGTCTACCAGGCCTACCCCCCGGAGATCGGCGGCCCCGCGGCCCGCGACGGGCGATTTCCGGCCGCCTGGAAACGCGACCGGATGACCTGGATCAAGCCGTCGTTCCTCTGGATGATGTACCGCTGCGGCTGGGGCACCAAGCCGGGGCAGGAGACCGTCCTCGGGATCCGGATCAGCCGGGCCGGCTTCGAGTGGGCGCTGCGTCAGGCCTGCCTCTCGCACTATGTCCCGGAAGTGCACGGCGACCATGCCGCGTGGCGCAGCCGCCTCAGGCAGGCGCCCGCGCGCGTGCAGTGGGATCCGGAGCGCGACCTGCGCCTGGCCCCGCTGCCATATCGCTCCCTCCAGCTCGGCCTGGCCGGGGAGGCGGCGGCGAGGTACGCGGACGAGTGGATCGTCGGTGTGGAGGACGTCACCCCGCTCGCGGCCGAGGTGCACGCGTTGGTCCGGTCGGGTGAGCTGGAGCGGGCCGCCGCCTTGCTGCCGGACGAGCGGGCCTACCCCCTGGCCGGCGAGGTGCTTGCGCAGCTGCGGGCCTAGGATGATCACGTGAGGCCGCCGCCCGGCGGCGGTACGGCGGGCGCGGGTGAGGAGACCGGAGGTCGGCATGAAGCGTCTCGTGACGGTCGTCACCGGAGGCAGCCGGGGCATCGGTGCCGCGGTCTGCCGGCGGCTGGCGGCCGACGGCCACGACGTGGTGGTCGGCTACGTCCGTGACACCGGCGCCGCGGAAGCCGTCGCGGACGAGGTGCTGGAGGCGGGGGCACGCAGTGTCACCGTGCGCGTGGACACCTCCGTGGAGGCGGACGTCGAGCGGCTTTTCGCCGCGGCGGAGGAGCGGCTGGGACCGGTGACGGGGCTGGTGAACAACGCCGGGGTGACCGGGCCGCTGGGCCGCCTCGCCGATACGGACACCGCCGACCTGCGTCGGGTCGTGGACGTCAACCTGCTGGGCACCCTGCTGTGTTCACGCCGGGCGGCCCAGCTGATGGGTCCGCGCGGAAACGGCGTGATCGTGAACGTGTCGTCCGCCGCCGCCACGCTCGGCAGCCCCGGCGAGTACGTGCACTACGCGGCGACGAAGGCCGCCGTGGACGCGCTGACCCTGGGGCTGGCCAAGGAACTGGGCCCGGAGGGCATCCGCGTCAACGCGGTCGCACCGGGCATGATCGACACCGAGATGCACGCGGCGATGGGCGACCCGGACCGGGCGCGTCGCGCCTCGGACACCATTCCGCTGCGCCGCCCGGGACAGGCCGAGGAGATCGCCGCCGCCGTCGCCTGGCTGATGTCACCGGACGCCTCCTACACGTCGGGAGCGGTGCTGCGGGTCTCCGGCGGACGCTGACCGCCGGCGCGCCCGCCGCCGGGCGCGGTGTCAGGCCGCCTCGACCACCCGGCCCCGGATGGCGGCGGCCCACTCGACCACCAGCAGCTCGTACTCCGCGCGTTCCTGGGCCGACAGCGACCCGCCCGCACGCATCCAGAGCGCCCGGATCTGCTCGTTCAGCTCGGCAGCGGACCGCACGGAACCAAGGGCCATGAAATCGGGGGACATGGCCCCAAGCGTAGGGGCAAGCACTGACGCTGCGCTACCGGACGGCTACAGGAACCGTATGGAGTCGGTCACCCACGCGTCGTTCACCCCACCCGGCCGCCGCCGCCGACGGCGCGCTGCCGAGCGCCCGGCCGGCGTCTCCGGGGCGACCGCTCACTCGGCCGACTCCGCAGCGGGCGGGCTGAGCACCCCGGCCGTGACCAGCCCGATGATGACGAGACCGAGCGCGATCCGGTACCAGGCGAACGGCATGAAGCTTCTCGTGGAGACGTACTTCATGAACCATGCGAGGACCGCGTAGCCGGACGCGAAGGCGACCGATGTCTGTCGCCGGCAACGCCGGGCCCCCACACCACCTGGCCGCCCTTCAGGGCGACCTTCAACTCGAAGACGCCTGAGGCCAGTACGGCGGGAACGGCCGGAAGGAAGGAGTGACGCGCCGCCGCTTCACTCCGGTAGCCCGCACTTCACGACTCGGGGCGCCTTCAACGTGCGCGCAGATGATGGCGCTTGCGCCAGGCGAGCGTCGCGCCCGCCAGCGCCGGGACGGCGATACAGGCCATCGCGATCAGGAACGCCGGCGAGGTCGGCGTGGCGGCGCGGGCGCCGGCGACCGCATAGGCGGCGGTGTTCGGGATCGAGCCGAGCGCCGTGGCGAGCAGGAACGCCGGCCAGCTCATCCGGGAGACGGCGGCGCAGTAGTTGGCCGCCCAGAACGGCACGCCCGGGAACAGCCGGGCGGCCAGCATCGAACGGAACCCGTGCCGGCTCAGCTGTCCGTCAGCCGCCTTCAGCAACCGGCCGCGCAGCAACGGCCGGAGCGCGTCCTGGCCCAGCACGCGCCCCAGGCCGAAGGCGACCCCGGCACCCAGGACCGTACCGGCGAGCGCGGCCGCCAGCCCGGGGCCCGAGCCGAACAGCGCGCCCGCGGCGAGGTTCAGCAACGGCCGCGGCACGAACGCCACCGTGCACAGGCCGTACGCCACAGCGAAGAGCAGGACCGCCGCGAACCCGCCGAGCTGGGGCGGCAAGCCGTGCGCCAGCAGTCGCTGCGGCTGGAACAGCAGCACGCACGCACCGGCCGCCGCGAGCAGAACGAGCAGCAGGGACAGCCGGGACCAGGGCGACAGCAGCACTCTCGCGCACCGGGCGGAAGCGGTCAGGGTGGCCGGCGCCGCCGCGAGGACGGCGACGCCCGGCTCGGTGGCGGTGGCCCGGGGAGAGGCCGTGGCGGTGCCCCCAGAGCGGTTGGTGGCATCGAGCATCTGGTGACATTAACCGACAGGTGTGTCTGATCGCCGTATGGTTCGTCTCATGAGTGTCACAGAAGCGAGGGTCCCGGTGGTGCCGGACAGCGCTCTCGCCGACACCGTACTGGAGCGGCTGACCACCGCCTACGCCGCCGCGGCCGACCCGCTGCGGGCTCCGGCCCTGCGGGCGTACATGAAGGACGTCGCCCCTTTCCTCGGTCTGACCGCGCCCGTGCGCCGCGTCCTGTCCCGCACGGTCCTCGCGGGCACACCCCGGCCCACGGAGGCCGACTGCACGGCGATCGCGCTGCGGTGCTGGGAACTGCCCGAGCGCGAGTACCACTACTTCGCCGTCGACTACCTGCGCCGGCACGTGGGGCGCTGCTCCTTCGGGTTCCTGCCCGTGACGCGGCACCTCGTCACGACCGTTCCCTGGTGGGACACCGTGGACCTGCTCGCCGCGCACGTCGTCGGTCCGCTGGTCGCGGCCGATCCCCGGCTGCGGGCGGACATGGACGCCTGGATCTCCGACGAGAACCTGTGGGTCGCCCGCACCGCCCTGCTCCACCAGCTGCGCCACAGGCAACGCACCGACAGCGAGCGCCTGTTCGCCTACTGCGTGCGCCAGGCCGGGCACCCCGACTTCTTCGTCCGCAAGGCCATCGGATGGGCGCTGCGCGAGTACGCCAAGACGGACCCGGAGGCCGTACGCGACTTCGTGGCCCGGGAGCGGGGCAGGTTCGCGCCGCTGTCGGTGCGGGAGGCGCTGCGAAACATCGGCCCCTGAAGGGCTGAACGCCGTTCGGGCATCCGAACGCCCCAGGACCGTCTGGGTTTCCCGCTGTACGTCCGGACGTCCCCGTACGCCGAAAACCATTCGACGCGCGGCCGCCCTTCGGCGATGATCGACCTCATGTTCCGGCACGCCTTCCTCCTCGCAGCATCCGCAGTCGCGGATGCTCCGGAGGCTGCCGTCCGGACCCTCGTGGCCGCAGTCGACGGCGCCCGAAGCTGACCCTCCCCGGATCGTCCGGCGGACCCCGCAGGGGGAGGGTCGGCACTTCTCGGGGGTCCCGCGTCACTTCTCTCCAGGCTTCGAGGTACAGCCATGCCCAAGACGGCGTACGTACGCACCAAACCGCATCTGAACATCGGCACGATGGGCCACGTCGACCACGGCAAGACCACCCTGACCGCCGCCATCACCAAGGTCCTGGCCGAGCGCGGCACCGGCACGTTCGTGCCCTTCGACCGCATCGACCGGGCTCCGGAGGAGGCCGCCCGGGGCATCACCATCAACATCGCGCACGTCGAGTACGAGACCGACACCCGGCACTACGCGCACGTCGACATGCCCGGCCACGCCGACTACGTCAAGAACATGGTCACCGGGGCCGCGCAGCTCGACGGGGCGATCCTCGTCGTCTCCGCGCTCGACGGGATCATGCCGCAGACCGCCGAACACGTGCTGCTCGCCCGGCAGGTGGGCGTCGACCACATCGTCGTCGCGCTCAACAAGGCCGACGCGGGCGACGAGGAACTGAGCGACCTCGTCGAGCTGGAGGTCCGCGACCTGCTCACCCAGCAGGGTTATCCCGGCGACGCGGTACCGGTCGTGCGCGTCTCCGGACTGAAGGCGCTGGAGGGCGACCCGCGGTGGACGGCGTCCATCGAGGCGCTGCTCGACGCGGTGGACACCTACGTGCCGATCCCCGAGCGGTACCTGGACGCGCCGTTCCTGCTGCCGGTGGAGAACGTGCTCACCATCACCGGCCGCGGCACCGTCGTCACCGGAGCCGTGGAGCGGGGCACGGTCCGCGTCGGCGACCGGGTCGAGGTGCTGGGCGCGGAGACGGAGACGGTGGTCACCGGCCTGGAGACGTTCGGCAAGCCCATGCAGGAGGCGCAGGCCGGGGACAACGTGGCGCTGCTGCTGCGCGGGGTGCCGCGCGACGCGGTCCGTCGCGGGCACGTCGTCGCGGCGCCCGGAAGCGTGCCGCCCCGACGGCGGTTCACGGCGCGGGTGTACGTGCTGTCGGCCCGCGAGGGCGGCCGGACGACGCCGGTGGCCACGGGGTACCGGCCGCAGTTCTACATCCGTACCGCGGACGTGGTCGGCGACGTCGACCTCGGCGAGGCGGCGCTCGCGCGGCCCGGGGACACCGTCACCATGACGGTGGAGCTGGGACGCGAGGTCCCCCTGGAGCCGGGGCTCGGCTTCGCCATCCGCGAGGGCGGCCGGACCGTGGGGGCGGGGACCGTGACCGCCGTCGAGTGAGCGGGGATCCCGGGCGCGGGGTGCCGCGCCACCGGTGAGTACCGGTGGCGCGGCACCGGCGTCTGCCTTCGGTCGCCTCTGGTCGCCCCTGGTGCTTCGGGTCCCTTCGGTGGCCTCCGGTGGCCTCTCGTTGCTTCGGTTGACGTCGGGCGCCTTCGGGGCGCGGTGCCCTGCGCGTGTCCGCCTGGCCGCCTGCCCGCCTGGCCGCCTGTCCGGCCTCGTGGCCGCCCCGGCACAATGGTGGGGTGACCGAGCCCATACCCGTGACCCGCACCGTCGATCACGGGACCGCCAAGCTGATGCCCGACGTCGACCGGGCGCGCGCGTGGCTGCTGACCGTGGACGGGGCGCCGCAGTCGTACGTCGACCTGGACGCGCCCACACACCTGGAGTTCGAGTACGCGCGCCGCCTCGGGCACGTGCTGGACACGGTGGCGGAAGAGGGCCGTCCGCTGGACGTGCTGCACCTGGGCGGCGGTGCGCTCACGCTGCCCAGGTACGTGGCCGCGACCCGGCCGGGTTCGCGCCAGGACGTCGTCGAGGCCGACCGCGGCCTGCTGGAGCTGGTCCTCGGACACCTTCCCGTGCCCGACGGCTCGGGCATCGCCCTGCACGCGGCCGACGCCCGCGCCTGGCTGGAAACCGCCCCGGCCGGCTCGGCCGACGTACTGGTCGCCGACGTCTTCGGCGGCTCCCGGGTTCCGGCGCACCTCACCACGCTCGCCTACGCCCGCGAGGCCGAGCGCGTGCTGCGGCGCGACGGCGTCTATCTCGCCAACCTCGCGGACGCCGCGCCCTTCGCCTTCGTGCGTTCCCAACTCGCCACGTTCGCCGCGCTCTTCGAGGAGACGGTGCTCATCGCCGAGCCGGGGGTGCTGCGGGGACGCCGCTTCGGCAACGTGGTGCTGGTCGCCGCGCACCGCCCGCTCGACACGGCCGCCCTGACCCGGCTCACCGCCGCGGACACGTTCCCCGCCCGGGTGGAACACGACGCCGGACTGCGGGAGTTCGTGGGTGCCGCGCGTCCGGTGCGGGACGAGGACGCCGTGGCCTCGCCCGAGCCCCCGGGCGGGTCCTTCGGCATCGGCTGACTTGAAGCCCCCGGAGTGACCCGAGACCGGAGTGACCGAGTGACCGGAGTGACCGAGTGACCGGAGCGCCGGAACGGCCCCGGCCGCGTGGCGCCGCCGGCCTCACCCGCCGGTGGGCGTCCCGTGCAGCCGCACCGTGCCGAGGATCTTCATCACGGTCGCCTTGGGAACTTCGTCGCGCACGCCCTTGACGCCGTAGAAGTTCCAGGACACGAAGTCACCCGCGGAGTTCTTGAAGCCGAAGGTGAGCGCCTTGCCGTCGGTCGCGCACTTGCCCTTCATCGGCGTCTTGGTCGACTGGGCCCAGGCGATGCTGCCCTGGATGCCCGACGTCGTCTTGAAGGGCTGGGCCTTCTTGTCGAAGGTGATGCTCTTCTTGTCGGGCTGGGTGAAGCCGCCGTAGACCCACCAGGGCACGGTGTTCACCGCCACCTCGTCGGTGTTCTTCGCGCCGTCGGCCCCCTTGACGCCCGTCGAGGCCAGGGACGTGTTCTCGGTCCGCCCGTCCTTGTCGTCGTCGGACGTGCACCACTTCGACTTGTCCTGGGCGGCCCCGGACATGACCGCGACCAGCTTGCCGCTCTTGTGGTCCTCGAAACCGATGCCGAGGCCGGGCGACTTGACCTCCCAGTCGGCGGGCACGTCGAAGGCGACGCCCCACTTGGGGTTGACGACGACCTTCCAGCCCGCGATCTGCGGCTTCTCGGTCTCGTTGCCGCGGGGATTGTCGTCCGGGGCGGAGTCGGAGGGCCCGGTCCCGGCGGAGGCCGACGTCGACGCGGGCGCGGACACCGACGGGCTCGTGCCGGCATCCTTCGCGCCGTCGTCCGCCTTGTCGTCCTTCTTCCCGCCGAGGACCAGGAAACCGGTCACGCCGGCGGCCACCACCACGGCCGCCGCCGCGATGATCGCGACGAGCTTCGTCCGGTTCCCGCCACCGCCACCGCCACCGCCGCCACCGCCGCCGACCGGCGGCTGCGCCATGCCGGGCGGCACCGGAGCACCCCACTGCGGCTGCTGCTGCGGTTGGGGCGGCTGCGGAGGCTGCTGGGTATACGGACTGGGCTGCTGGTAGCCGGGCTGCTGATACGGATTCGGCTGTTGGTACCCCGGCTGCTGGTACGGGTTGTTCTGCGGGTCCTGCGGGTTCTGCTCGCCCCCGGGCGGCTGCTGTCCTGGCCACATGGGCAGTAACCCTAGGGCTCCGGGGACACGATTCGGTCACCGCCCCTTGTCAGGGACGTAGCAGAAAACGGGGGCATCGGGCCGATGGGCGCTCTGGTCAGAGTGGGCTACTCGTGAGTAACCTTCGGGCATGAGCGCAGATCAGATGTCCATCGGTGAACTGCTCGCCGCCACGGTGCCCATGGTTCGCACCCTCAACCTGGAGTACCTGGAGACCACGCCGGAGCGAGCCGTCCTCGCCCTGCCGGACCAGGAGGAGTACCGCAACCACGTCGGAGGCCCGCACGCCGGGGCGATGTTCACCCTGGGCGAGTCCGCGAGCGGCGCGATCGTCCTCGCCGCCTTCGGTGACCAGCTCGCGAGGGCGGTGCCGCTGCCGGTGGACGCCCGGATCGCCTTCAGGAAGATCGCCCTCGGCCCGGTGAAGGCCACCGCCACCCTCGGCCGCCCCGTCGCCGAGGTCGTCGCCGAACTCGACGCGGGCAAGCGCCCCGAGTTCCCGGTGACCGTCGAGATCCAGCGCGAGGACGGCGCCGTCACGACCGAGATGACGGTGGTCTGGACGCTGCGTCCCAACAGCTGATCCACGTCCCGGGCGGCCGGCCGGAGCGCGCACCTCGGCCGGACCGGCGCGGTCCGGCAGGAACGCGGTGCGGTCCGCCGCCGGGAGGCCCGGGAAGTCGGCTTGGACGCCCTGCTCGCCGAGGCGGTGCTGGGCTGGGGAGCGCGGCGCTATCTCGCCTCCCGCCCACGCCGGGCCGCCGCTGCCCGGCCGGGTTCCCCGGTCCACCGCCCGCCCGTCGGGAACCTCTTCTCCCGTCCCCCGGCCGGGATTCCCGTACCCCGCCCCCCGGCCGGGATTTCCGTACCCCGCCCCCCGGCCGGGATTTCCGTACCCCGCCCCCCGGCCGGGATCCCCGTCCACAGTCCCTCGGCCGGGATTTCCCTCCACCGCCCCCCGGCGGAGGTCCCCGTCCGTCGCGCATCAGGGCCGCTCCGCCCGCGGCGGACGCCACCGCACCACGGCCGCCGGGCCCCCAGGGCCGTGGCCCGGGCACCGCACCGCTCCGACCGTAGGCGTGGTGCTCGCCTTCCTCCTCCCGCTCGCCTGTCTCACCGTGCTCGCCTATCTCCTCCCGCTCGCCTGTCTCACCGTGCTCGCCTATCTCCTCCTGCTCGCCTGTCTCACCGTGCTCGCGCTCTCGCGCTGCTCGCCACCGTGCCGACGGCCCGCGGCCGGGCGGACGACCGGTCCGTCCCCCTCCCCGCCCCGTCTCCTGGCCGGCGCCCGGCCGGGCCGGCGGACCGTCCGTTTCCGGCCTGCCCTGAGATCCGCGGGGCGCCGGTGCCGCGAGCCGACCCGGTACGCTTCTCGGGGGGCGCGTCTTCGCACCGCCTTTCGGGAACGCATGGACGCGAAACGGGGAGGACCTGCGGTGCACGTCCAGGATTGGCTCGACACGGTGCCTTCGGCCGCCGTCTACGCGGTGGTGGCGCTCGTCATCGGTCTGGAGAGCCTGGGCATCCCGCTGCCCGGTGAGATCGTCCTGGTCTCCGCCGCGCTGCTGTCCTCCCAGAACTCGGGCATCAACCCCATCGTGCTCGGCGCGTGCGCCACCGCGGGCGCGGTCGTCGGCGACTCCATCGGCTACGCCATCGGCCGCAAGGGCGGCAGACCCCTGCTCGCCTGGCTCGGCGGCAAGTTCCCCAAGCACTTCAGCGAGGGCCATGTCGCCACGGCCGAACGGTCCTTCCAGAAGTGGGGCATGTGGGCCGTGTTCTTCGGCCGTTTCGTCGCCCTGCTGCGCATCTTCGCGGGCCCGCTCGCGGGCGTGCTGCACATGCCGTACTGGAAGTTCCTGATCGCCAACGTCCTCGGCGGCATCTGCTGGGCGGGCGGCACCACGGCCGTCATCTACTACGTCGGTGTCGTCGCCGAGTCCTGGCTGAAGAAGTTCTCCTGGCTCGGCCTGGTGGTCGCCGTGCTGATCGGCCTCACGTCGTTCCTGGTGATCAAGCGCAAGGCGAAGAAGGCACAGGCCGCCCAGCAGGAGACCGAGGCGGCGGAACCGGTCGCGGCCGGCGAGTAGCCCCGTCGCCGCACGACCCGGGGCCCGCCGACCGGTTCGCACCCCTCACCGTCGGCCCCCCGCTACCGGCCCCGGGCGGTCCGCAACCACCCCTCCGGCCGCCCGCCACCGGCCCTGGGGGTCCGCAACCGCCCCTCGGCCGTCCGCTACCGGCCCTCGGCCGGCGGATCCTCCTGGGCGTGGACGTCGCGGTGCGCCCGCGCCAACTCCGCGTACATCGTGCCGTTGAGTGTGATCCCCTGGCGTTCCTCCTCGGTCAGCTCCCGCCTGACCTTCGCGGGCACGCCCGCGACCAGCGACCCCGGCGGCACCCGCATGCCCTGCGGCACCAGGGCCTGCGCGGCCACCAGCGAACCCGCCCCGATCTCCGCCCCGTTCAGCACCGTCGCACCCATCCCGACCAGGCAGTCGTCCTCGACCGTCGCGCCGTGCACCACGGCGTTGTGGCCGATGGAGACGCGCTCACCGACGCGCACCGGGAAACCGGGGTCGGCGTGCAGCGTGCAGTTGTCCTGCACATTGCTGTGTGCGCCGACGGCGATCCCCTCCACGTCGCCGCGCAGCACCGCGCCGTACCAGACGCTCGCGCCCGCCCCCAGCCTCACGTCCCCGACCACCGTCGCCGTGGGCGCCACGAACGCCTCCCCGTCCACCTGCGGCTCCCGGCCGCCGATGCCCGTGATCAGTGCCTCCCGTGTCGTCATCGTCCCGCCTTCCCCTGCCGTCCCCGGCCGCCTCGCGACCTCGTACGACGGCACCGTACGTCATCCGGTGGGGTGAAGATCACAGGTGTCCGCCCGGATGGGGGCGGTGCGGGCTGAGTACGGTGAGCGGGTGCCCAAGCGCAAGAACACGTTCTCGTCATGGACCTCGACATGGTCGCGCCGCCTCGCGCAGCGCGCCGTCCACGCGGGGTGGGCGTGGGTGCGGCGCACGGGTTCCGTGACGGCGGAGCACCCCGGGCGGTTGCGCTTCGGCACGATGGGAACAGGTACCAGACTGGCCTTTCCGCTCGGTACGGTCTTCGGCGAACCCTGGATCCACCTCGGCGCCCACTGCATCATCGGCGAGCAGGTCACGCTGACCGCCGGTCTGATGCCCGACCTCGACCTGGGCCCGGACCCGATCCTGCGCATCGGGGACGGCGTCGTCCTCGGCCGCGGCAGCCACGTCATCGCCGACACCACGGTCACCATCGGCAGCGACTGCTACTTCGGTCCGTACGTCTACGTCACCTCCACCAACCACTCCTACGACGACCCGCACCAGCCCATCGGCAAGCAGTGGCCGCGGATGGAGCCGGTGGAGATCGGCCCTGGGTGCTGGATCGGCACCGGCGCGGTCGTCCTGCCAGGTGCCCGGATCGGCCGGAACGTGGTGGTCGCCGCCGGTGCCGTGGTCCGCGGCGAGGTGCCCGACCACGCGGTCGTGGCCGGGGCGCCCGCCCGGGTCGTACGCCGCTGGACGCCTGCCGGGGGATGGCAGCCGCCCCTGCGGACACCGGCTCCGGTACCCATTCCGGACGGCATCACTCCGGAGCAGTTGCTGGCACTGGCCGGGCCGGCCGAGGACGGCGCGGACCGGGAGGCCGAAGCCTGACCGCCGGCCCGGCGGGTGCCGTCCGTGCCCGCTCAGCCGGTCGCCAGCAGCAGTGTGCCCACCATCGCCAGTCCCGCGCCCGCCGCCTGGACGGTCCGGAGCCGCTCACTGAGGAAACCGCGCGCGGCCAGCGCGGTCACCACCGGGTAGAGCGAGGCGAGCACGGCGGCGACGGTGACCGGGCCGTGCTGTGCGGCGACCGCGTAGGTGCCGTTGGCCGCCACGTCCGCGAGACCGACGAAGGCGAACGCCGCAAGCGACGCCCAGGGGAAGCCGGCCGCGGGCAGCACGTCACCGCCGCGGCGTGCGGAGGCGTACAGCGCGGCGCCCCCTGTCACCACGTTGGTCACGCGCTGCACGAACAGCGCGAGGAACAGACCGGTGACGGTGGTCGAGGCCTCGGCGATCAACGCGAACACGGTGCCGAACCCGAGCGCCGCGACGAGCGTCAGCCAGATCGTCCGCCGCTGCACGGCGGCGCCCTTCGCCTGGGGGCCGCCGGCCAGCACGACACCGGTGACGGCGACCGCGATGCCCGCGATCTGCGTCGGCCCCGGCCGTTCGCCGAGGACCAGGCCGACCCCGATGGGGACCGCCACGCTCAGGGTGGCGAGCGGGGAGACCACCCCCATGGGACCGAGCGCGAGCGCCTTGTAGAAGGAGAGCATCGCCACCGGCCCGACCAGACCGGCGGCGAACGCGAACCACAGACGCGGACCGGCCTCGCTCCAGGCGCCGGTGGCGAACACGATCGCGGCCAGCACCGCGGCGGCGATCGTCTGGGAGACCACGACGACGGTCAGTGCCGGGTTGCGTCGCGTGAGCAGTCCGCCGCCGAAGTCGGCCAGGCCCCACAGGAGGCTGGTGGCCAGGGCGAAGAGTGCTGTCACGGCGGCCTCGCAGTACAGTGCGGTGAATGATCGGGTGCAACCCACCGTAGTTCAATGTAATAAACTTTGTCATTCAAAATATTGGACGGAATGTGTCGGACCTCGAACTGCTGACCCAGTCCCTGGCGCGCAACGTCAAACGCTGGCGCGGCGAGCGCGCCTTCACCCTGGACGTGCTCGCCGCCCGCGCGGGAGTCAGCCGGGGCATGCTCATCCAGATCGAGCAGGCCCGCACCAACCCCAGCCTGGGCACCGTCGTGAAGATCGCCGACGCCCTCGGCGTCAGCATCACCACCCTGCTCGACTACGAACAGGGCCCCAAGGTCCGCGTGGTGCCCGCCGACCAGACGGTCCGGCTCTGGCACACCGACGCGGGCAGCTTCAACCGCCTGCTCGCCGGCGCCGAGGCGCCGGGCCCGCTGGAGATGTGGCAATGGCGGCTGATGCCCGGCGAGTCCAGCGCGTCCGACCCGCATCCGGTCGGCACCGTCGAACTGGTCCACGTCACGGCCGGGGAGCTGACCCTCACGGTGGACGGGACGGACTACCCCGTGCCCGCGGGCGCGAGCGCGTCGTTCGAGGCCGAGACGGCGCACACGTACGCCAACCACGGCACCGCGCCCATGGAGATGGTGATGGCGGTCTCCGTGCCGCCCGTGCGCTGAGACGCCCGGCTTGGCCGCCCCGTGCTCTTGCTACCGTGCGGGCATGCGCGCACCCATCGGAGACTTCGAGCGGGCCACCCCCGCTCCCGACTGCCTCGGCGAACTGACCGGCCCCGTGGCCGACGCCGTACGCCACTGGCGCGGCAGCGTCCCCGCCGATCAGTTCCTCTACGTCGAGACCGACCCGCAGTGGGCCGACACCGCCACCTTCGTCGAGCACTACGGCCGCGAACTCGTCGAACAGTCGGCCAACTGCGTGGTGGTCTCGGGCAAGCGCGGCGGAGAGTCACGCCTTGCCGCCTGCGTGGTCCTCTCCACCACTCGCGTCGACGTCAACGGCGTGGTGCGCCGCCGACTCGACGCGCGCAAGGCGTCGTTCGCGTCCATGGAGGTCGCCACCGGGGAGACCGGCATGGAGTACGGCGGCATCACCCCGCTCGGCCTGCCCGCGGACTGGCCCGTCCTGGTCGACTCGGCCGTCGTCGACCTGCCGTACGTCCTGGTCGGCAGCGGCCGCAGGCGCGGCAAGCTCCTGATGCCGGGCAAGGCGTTCGCGGAACTGCCGGGGGCGGTCGTCCTGGACGGGCTCGGCGTCTGACCCTGCGCACGTCACGTCCGCGGCGGCGACCGGTGCCGACGGGCTCAGGACGTGCGGTGACGGGCTCTGACCGCGAGGTGGTGGGCCCTGACCGTGAGGTGGTGGGCTCAGACCGTGAGGTGATGGGCCCTGACCGTGAGGTGGTGGGGCGAGGAGCCGGTGCGGATCGCTCTCGCCCGGGGCGGGCTCCGGGTCGGCGTGCACCAGGGCGGCGGTCAGCCGCGGTACGGCGTCGGCACGCGCGAGGAGGGCCGCCGGGTGGTCTACTCCCTGCACGACGGCCACCTGCGCCGCCTGGGCGGCGAGGCGCTGAACGTGGCGGACCACCGGCTCGACGGCCGCCCGCCGCACGACTGAGCGGGGACGGCCCTCAGCGCCTGCCCCGCTCAGCCCCGGCCCGCGCGGCCGCGGCCCCCGCTCAGTGGTGGTCGGCCGTGCCGAGGTACTGCTCGGCGAAGGCTGCCGCGGCGGCCGGCGAGGTGAACAGGCGGCGCAGCCGGGCCAGCGTCGTGCCCGCCCGGTAGGGATCGCCGGACGCGGCACCGTGGTAGACGTCCGAGAGCCACTGCGAGAACTCCTGGTAGTCCCACACCCGCCGCAGGCTCGCCGCCGAGTAACCGGCCAGAGCGCGCTCGTCGCCGGCCGTCAGGCGGTCGACGAGCGCGTCGCCCAGCAGGAAGGCGTCGTGCAGGGCGAGGTTCATGCCCTTGGCCGCGATGGGCGCGGTCAGGTGCGCCGCGTCCCCGGCCAGGAACAGCCGGCCGGACGCCATCGGCTCCACCACGTAGTCGTGCATGTCGAGCACGCGCTTCTCGACCAGCCGCCCCTCCTTGAGCGGCGGGGCGTCCGCCGCCGCGAGCCGCAGCCGCAGCTCCTTCCAGACCCGCTCGTGCGGCCAGTTCTCCGGGTCGTCGCCGGGCGGGCACTGCAGGTAGTAGCGGGTCACCTCGGGGCTGCGGGGCATGTGGCCGGCGAACCCGAGGGGGTGAACGCCGAACAGGACGCTGTCGGCGGACGCCGGCGCCTCGGCGAGCAGCGCCAGCCAGCCGATGCCGTAGTCGTGCCGCGCGATCCGGGCGTGTTCCGGAGACAGTGCTGCCCGGCTCACCCCGCGCGCTCCGTCGCACCCGGCGACGAAGTCGCAGCGGACCAGGTGCCGTTCACCTGTCTCGGGGCAGCGGTAGGAGACCGACGGGTGGTCCGTTCCGGTGTCGTGCAGCGTCACGTCCCGCACCCCGAAGCGGATGTCGCCGCCCCGGACGTCGGCGTACTCGCGCACGAGGTCGGTCACGAGCAACGGCTGCGGGTAGACGAAATGGTGCTGCCCCGTCAGCTCGGAGTACGGGAGACGGTGGCTCGCCCCGTCGAAGCGGAACTCGCACGTGGTGTGGCGCTCCGCCCGCTCCAGCAGTCGCGTGGCCAGGCCGCGCCGCTCGAGTCCGCGCACGACCCGCTCCTCCAGGACGCCGGCCCGTGGGCGCCGCTCTATGAACTGCCGGGACTCGGTCTCCAGGACCAGGCAGTCCACCGAGGCGGCCCGGAGGATGTTGCCGATCGTGAGCCCCGCGGGCCCGGCGCCGAGGACGACGACGGGGCGGCGGGTGGGGGAGGAGGTACTGGGGTGGGGGGAGATCTGCGTCACCCGGGCATTATGACGGTGCTCTGTCAGGCGCGGACGGCGGGCGGCCAGGTGGGGCCCGCTGCGGGCGACAGGCCCAACCCGCCTGTCACAGGCGGGGGATCTCGATCGCCGGGCACCGGTCCATGACCATCTCGAGACCCGCCGCCCTGGCCCGCCCGTAGGCCGCC
This sequence comes from Streptomyces sp. NPDC021356, assembly GCF_040641015.1. Lineage (NCBI taxonomy): Bacteria > Bacillati > Actinomycetota > Actinomycetes > Kitasatosporales > Streptomycetaceae > Streptomyces > Streptomyces sp. NPDC021356. Next base: position 59,553 of record NZ_JBFACU010000012.1, read on the forward strand.
TCGTCGACGACGCCGAGCTGGAACCACACCGCCCGCGCACCCTTGGCGACCGCCTCGTCGGCCACCTGACCGGCCAGCCGGCTGTTGACGAACACGTCCACGACGTCCACGTCGAAGGGGATCTCCGCGAGGGAGGCGTAACCCTGCTCCCCGTGCACGGTCTCCGCCTCGGGGTGGACGGGGACGACACGCTTGCCGAACCGCCGCAGCACCTCGGCGACGCCGTACGCCGCACGGCCGCTGTTGTTCGACAGGCCCACGACGGCCCAGGTGTCACCGAGTCCGGTCAGGATCTTCCGCACCGTCGCCGCATCGCCGTACACCGCTGTTCTCCTCACGTCCGGGATCCACGCCTGGAAATCAGGCCTGGGAATCACGCCTGGAAAAGGACCACCGACGCGGCAACACCGGGCACCGGCGGCGGATTCCCACCGCGTTCCGCCCGCCATCGGCCCGCTGGGTTCCCGCCACACCGTCCGTAATGTGCGCCACTTGCCTGCGCGCGGCCCTCGGGCGGCCTACGCTCGGGCCGTGCTGCGCATCATCGACGCCCGAACCGGCGAACCCGTGGAGGCCGCCCCGGCCCGTCGTGGCCTGACCCGCATCGAGGCGCACGTGTCCGGCTTCGACGCCTTCGGCCTGCGCGTGCTCGTGGTCGCCGACCTGCTCGTCCGCGCGCTCGAACTGGGCGGCACCCCGGTGTGGGCCCTGCTGACCGGCGACCGTGAGCAGGCGGAGCTGCGGGCGGGCGCCGCGGCCCTGGGCATCCGTCCCTTCGAGGACAGCAGGGGCCTCGGCGCGGCGCTGGGCGAGGCGCAGGTCGTGCGCGTGGGCCCCGAGGGCGGCGGGGCGGGTGACGAGGCGGGCGGCGGCGTACGGATGGCCGTCGCACCCGTGGACACGACGCTCCCCGTGACCCCCGGCCTCGACCGTGACCCGGCCGCCTGGCGGCTGGCCCTGCTCGGCCACCCCCGCACCCGGCGCGTGCAGCTCGACGCGGACGCGCTGGACGAGGCGCGCCGGACCCTCGCACGCTGGCGCCGCGCGGTCGCCGGCTGGGCGGAGCGGCCCTCGCGGCCGATCCCCGGCGACGTGCGCGCCCGGCTGCGCGCCGCCTGGGAGGACGACCTGGACGTACCCGGGGCGCTCCGCGTGCTGGAAGGGGTCGAGACCCGGCCCGACCTCACCGACGGCGCCCGCTTCGAGACGTACGCCTACGCGGACCGCCTCCTCGGCCTGGACCTCACGCGGGACGTGGGACGCACCGTGTGATCGCCCGGGGGCGTCGCGGACCCTGGGCGTCCGCCCGCCGGCCGCGGCCGGCGGGACGCGCCACCGCGGGCCTGGAGGCCCCGGCCGGAGCCCCCGACGTGGGCCCCGGCCGCAGCCCGTCGGCGCCGGCGGCCGGGTTCCCGAGCGGTACGCATAGGCTGGCCGGATGCAGGACGAGTACCGCACAGTGGCCCGCGCGGGCGTGCACGAGATCGAGATCAACCGCTCCCGCTTCCTGTGCGCCCTCGCCCCGGCCGCCGGCGAGCGGGAGGCGCAGGAGTTCATCGCAGCGGTCCGCAAGGAGCACGCCGACGCCACGCACAACTGCTGGGCCTACGTCATCGGCGCCGACGCCGGAATCCAGAAGGCCGGCGACGACGGCGAGCCCGGCGGCACCGCGGGCGCCCCGATGCTCCAGATGCTGCTGCGCCGCGACATGAGGTACGTCGTCGCGGTGGTCACCCGCTACTACGGAGGTGTCAAGCTCGGGGCGGGCGGTCTCATCAGGGCGTACGGCGGAGCCGTCGGCGAGGCGCTGGACGCCCTCGGCACCCTGACGCGCCGCCGCTTCCGGCTGGCCACGGTGACCGTCGACCACCAGCGGGCGGGCAAGGTGCAGAACGACCTGAGGGCGACCGGGCGGGACGTGCGGGGCGTGCGCTACGGCGAGGCCGTCACCCTGGAGATCGGCCTGCCGCACGCCGACGTGGACGCCTTCCGGGCATGGCTCGCGGACGCCACCGCCGGGAACGCCGGGTTCGAGCTCGGCGGCGAGGCGTACGGCGACGCGTGAAAGCTCACGCGGCATAACCGGTCATAAGGGCTTCAAGGGTGGCAAATGGGGTCCGCCGACGGCCGGCTGATACGGGAGTAACCGCCCTTGCTGTCGGACCCGGCGGTTACTCTTCGAGGATCATGAGGCTCCTGCACACTTCCGACTGGCACCTGGGCCGGGCGTTCCACCGCGTGAACATGCTCGGGGCCCAGGCCGAGTTCATCGGTCACCTCGTGACGACCGTGCGTGAGCGCGGTGTCGAAGCGGTGGTCGTGTCGGGAGACGTGTACGACCGCGCCGTGCCCCCGCTGGCCGCCGTCGAGCTGTTCGACGACGTCCTGCACCGCCTCGCCGGCCTCGGCGTGCCCACGGTGATGATCTCCGGCAACCACGACTCCGCCCGCAGACTCGGCGTGGGCGCCGGGCTGATCGGCCGCGCGGGCATCCACCTGCGCACCGAGCCGGCCGCGTGCGGCACCCCGGTGGTGCTGCCCGACACCCACGGCGACGTCGCCTTCTACGGACTGCCGTACCTGGAACCCGCCCTGGTCAAGGACGAGTTCGCCGTCGGCAGGGCGAGCCACGAGGCGGTCCTCGCCGCGGCCATGGACCGCGTCCGCGCCGACCTCGCCACGCGCGCGCGGGGCACCCGCTCCGTGGTCCTCGCGCACGCCTTCGTCACCGGCGGCGAGGCCAGCGACAGCGAACGGGACATCACCGTGGGCGGGGTCGCCTCCGTGCCCGCGGGCGTCTTCGACGGCGTCGACTACGCGGCACTGGGCCACCTGCACGGCAGCCAGGTCATCAGCGAGCGCGTGCGCTACTCCGGCTCCCCGCTGCCGTACTCCTTCTCCGAGGCCACGCACCGCAAGAGCATGTGGCTCGTCGACCTGGACGCCGCCGGATCGGTCACCGCCGAGCGCGTCGACTGTCCCGTGCCGCGCCCCCTGGCCCGGATCAGCGGCACCCTGGAGGACCTGCTCGCCGACCCGGACCTCGCCCGCCACGAGGAGGCCTGGGTCGAGGCCACCCTGACCGACGCCGTCCGCCCGGCCGACCCGATGGCCCGGCTCGCCGAGCGGTTCCCGCACACCCTCAGCCTCGTCTTCGCCCCCGAGCGCGCACCCGACGACCCGGACGTCTCCTACGCCCGCCGGCTCGCCGGGCGCAGCGACGAGCAGATCGCGCAGGACTTCGTGGCGCACGTGCGCGGCGCCGGACCCGACGCGCACGAACAGGCCGTGCTGCGCGACGCGTTCGACGCGGTGCGCGCCGACGACGCCGAGCGGGAGGTGGCACGGTGAGGCCCCGGCACCCGCGGGAGGGCACGCCCCGTCCCCTCGCGGAGCGCAGATGCCCCGGTACGGGAGAGCCGTACGCGAGCCCGGGCCGCGGCGCCGGGCCGGACAGGCGCGCACCGCTGGGCGCGACGGAGGAGGTCCGGTGAGGCTGCACCGGCTCGACATCACCGCCTTCGGGCCCTTCGGATCCACCCAGACCGTCGACTTCGACGCCCTGTCGGCCGCCGGGCTGTTCCTGCTCCACGGCCCCACCGGAGCAGGCAAGACCTCCGTACTGGACGCCGTCTGCTACGCCCTGTACGGCTCCGTGCCCGGCGCCCGGCAGCACGCACAGGGCGGCACCCTGCGCAGCGACCACGCCGCCGCCGGCACCCGCACCCAGGTCACCCTCGACGCCACCGTCGCCGGACGCCGCCTGGAGATCACCCGGCAGCCGCCCTGGGAACGCCCGAAGAAGCGCGGCACGGGCACCACCGTCGACAAGGCGCAGACCTGGCTGCGCGAGTACGACGCGACGACCGGCGCCTGGAAGGACCTCAGCCGCTCCCACCAGGAGATAGGCGAGGAGATCACCCAGCTCCTCGGCATGAGCCGCGAACAGTTCTGCCAGGTCGTGCTGTTGCCCCAGGGAGAATTCGCCCGCTTCCTGCGCGCCGACGCCGAAGCCCGCGGCAAGCTGCTCGGCCGCCTCTTCGACACCCGGCGTTTCGCCGAGGTCGAAAAACGCCTCGCCGAGCGCAGGCGCGCCACCGAGGCCCGGGTGCGCGAGGGCGACGCCGCCCTCCTCGCCGACGCCCACCGCATGCAGCAGGCGGCGGGCGGCGCCATGGAGCCGCCCGGCCTCGCCCCCGGCGAACCCGGCCTGGCCGAAGCCGTGCTCAGCGCGGCCGCCGTCGCCCGCAGCACCGCCCGGGAACAGCTGACCGTCGCCCACTGCGGACTCACCGCCGCCGAAAGGGCGCAGGCCGCCGCCGAGCGCGCCCTGGACGGCGTACGCGAACTCGCCCGGTTGCAGAGCCGGTTCGCCGAGGCGCAGCAGCGGGCCGCGCGGCTGGCCGAACGGGCCGACGCCCACCGCCAGGCGCAGGAGCGGATGGAGCGGGGACGCAAGGCCGAGAGCGTCGCCCCCGCCCTGGCCCTGCACGAGGCCGCCGACGCCGACCACCGGCGGGCGACCGCCGCCGAGACGCGCGCGCGTGCCCTGCTGCCCGAGCACTTCGCCGACGCGGGCCCGGCCGGACTCGCCGTCGCCGCGCGCCGGGCCGCCGAGGAAGTGGGCCACCTGGAGTCGGCCCGCCGCGCGGAGCGCCGCCTGGCCGACCTCGTCGCCGAACGCGCGGAAGTGGACCGCCAGGCGCACGCCGACGAGGAACTGCTGCACGAGGCCGAGACCTGGCTCGCCGGCTGGGAGACGACCCGCGCGCGGCTGCGGGCCCGCATCGACACCGCCCAGGAGGCGGCAGGACGGGCCGAACAGCTCGCGGTACGCCGGGAACCCGCCCAGGCACGGCTGCGGGCCGCCCGGAGCCGCGACCGGCTGACCGGGGAGGCCGAACAGGCGCGGCGCCGCGCCCTCGAATCCGCCGAACGCGCCGTGCGGGCCAGAAGCCACTGGCTCGACCTGAAGGAACAGCGGCTGAACGGCATCGCCGCCGAACTGGCCGCGGGTCTCACCGACGGCGAACCCTGCGCCGTCTGCGGCGCCACCGCCCACCCCGCGCCCGCCCGGAAGATCGCCGGGCACGTCGACCGGGAGGCGGAGGAGCGGGCCCTGGCCGCCCACCAGGACGCCGACGAGCGGCGCGCCGAGGACGAACGCCGGCTCGGCGCCGTACGCGAGGCCCTGGCCGCCGCCACCGCCGAGGCCGGCGACGTTCCCACCGCACAGCTCGCCGAGGAGGCCGCCGAGCTGGAGCGACTGCTCACGCGCGCCCGTGCGGACGCCTCCGCACTGCACGCCGCTCAGGAGGAACTGCGCGCGGCCGAGGCGGAGCGGGAGCGGCGGCTGGCCCTGCTGCGGCAGGCGGAGGCCCGTTCGGCCGCCCGGACCACGCACCGCGACAACCTGGACCGCGAACGGCTCACCCTCCAGGCGGAGCTGGCCGAGGCCAGGGGCGCCGCCGCCAGCGTCGCCGCGCGGGCCGCGGAACTGGAGCTGCGGGCGGCCCGCCTCGCCGACGCCGCCGACGCGGCCCGCATCGCCGAGGAGAGCGCCGAACGGCTCAAGGACGCCGACGGACGGCTCGCCGAGGCCGCCTTCCGGGCCGGCTTCGACACCCCGCGGGCCGCGGCCGCCGCGCTCCTCGACGACGCCGCCCACCGCGACCTCCAGCACCGGCTGGACGCCTGGCACGCCGAGGAGGCCGCCGTCCGCGCGGTGCTCGCCGAGGCCGGCACCGCGACCGCGGCCCGGCAGCCGGCCGCCGACGTCGCCGCGGCCGAGGCCGCCGCCGACACGGCGGCCCGACGGCTGCGCGAGGCCGCCTCCGCGCGGGACGCGGCCGCCCGCCGCTGCGCCGAACTCGACCGGCTCTCCGCACGCTCGGCCACCGGCGTGCGCCACCTGGCGCCGCTGCGCGCGGAGTACGACCGGGTGGCCCGGCTCGCCGCCCTCACCGCGGGCACCTCCGCCGACAACGAGCGCAGGATGCGCCTGGAGTCCTACGTGCTGGCCGCCCGCCTGGAACAGGTGGCCGCAGCGGCGACCGCGCGGCTGCAACGCATGTCGTCGGGCCGCTACACCCTGGTCCACTCCGACGACCGGGCCGGACGCGGGCGCAGCGGTCTGGGACTGCACGTCGTCGACGCCTGGACCGGCCGGGAGCGCGACACCGCCACCCTGTCGGGCGGCGAGACGTTCTTCGCCTCCCTCGCGCTCGCCCTCGGTCTCGCCGACGTCGTCACCGACGAGGCCGGCGGCGTCCGGCTCGACACCCTCTTCATCGACGAGGGCTTCGGCAGCCTCGACGACCAGACCCTCGACGAAGTCCTCGACGTCCTCGACTCGCTGCGCGAACGCGACCGCAGCGTGGGCATCGTCAGCCACGTCGCCGACCTGCGCCGACGCGTCCACGCCCAGTTGGAGGTCGTCAAGGGGCGGTCGGGCTCCTCCGTACGGCAGAGCGGAGCGGCCTGACCCCCTCGTCCCCGGGCGCCCTCAGCGGCCCACGGGGCGCCGGGGCAGGGGCGAGGAGTACACGACGCTCGTGGTCACCGAGCCCAGCGCGCCGATCCGGCCCGAGACCTCCTCCAAGTGCCGCATGGACCGCGCGGAGACCTTGATGACGAAGCAGTCGTCGCCCGTCACGTGGTGCGCCTCCAGGATCTCCGGGGTGGCGGCGACCAGGTCGTGGAAGGGCTTGTAGTTGCCGTTCGGGTAGCGCAGCCGTACGAACGCGAGGATCGGCAGCCCCAGCCGCTCCGGGTCGACCACGGCCGCGTACCCCTGGATGACGCCCGCCTCCTCCAGCCGGCGCACCCGCTCGGTGACCGCGCTCGGGGACATGGACACGGCCCGCGCCAGCTCGGCGAAACTGGCCCGTCCCTCCCGCTGGAGGACGTCGAGGATGCGCCAGTCGGTGGCGTCCGGGGAAAACACGGTCATGAGCCGTGGATACCAGGCGAATCCCCGGCGGATCAAGAGGACCGCCGTGGAACGCCGCTTCAAAGGGGGAGCCGGCGGCCGTAGGTTTCCGGTCGAAGGACCGAACCACGGAAGGAACAGCCGATGACCGTCACCACCGGCGCAGGAGCCGCAGACCCCGCGCGGCGTGTCGCCGACCCGGCCCTGCGTGTCGCCGACCCGGCCCTGCGTGTCCCCGACCCGGCCCTAGGTGTCGCCCCGGCGCCCCCGGCCGAGGCCGCCGCCCACTTCCGGGCGAGTCTCGCCTTCCACGCCGACGTGTCCGATGGCGCCGCCGCGCTCGCCGCCGGCGACCCCGGCTTCGTCGTGGTCGACTCGCGCTCCACCGCGTCCTGGGACCAGGGCCACGTCCCCGGCGCGGTCCACCTGCCCACGGCGCTGATCCCCGAGCAGGCCCCGGCCCTGCTCGACCGGTCCCTCCCGGTCGTCACCTACTGCTGGGGCCCCGGCTGCAACGGGGCCACCCGCGCCGCCCTCGCCCTCGCCGAACTCGGCTACCGGGTCAAGGAGATGCTCGGCGGCTTCGAGTACTGGGTGCGCGAGGGCTTCGCCTACGAGACCTGGCAGGGCGGCGAACGCCGAAGCCCCGACCCCCTCACCGCACCGGTCGCGGGTGACGACTGCGGTTGCTGAGGGGGCCGGGGCGGGCGGGGGCGGCCGGATTCCGACCGCTTCCCACCACCGGGTTTCAGGCCTGGATCACAGCTGGGACAGCTCGTCCAGCAGGTCGTCGAGGCCCAGCGAACCCTGGGAGAGGGCCGCCATGTGCCAGGCCTTCGCGTCGAACGCGTCCCCGTGCCGCTTCTTGGCGTTCTCGCGGCCCAGCAGCCAGGCGCGCTCGCCCAGCTTGTAGCCGATCGCCTGGCCGGGCATCGACAGGTAGCGGATCAGCTCGCTCGCCACGAAGTCCCGCGGGCGGCTGCTGTGCGCGCCGAAGAACTCCAGGGCCAGCTCCGGAGTCCAGCGCTCACCCGGGTGGAACGGGGAGTCCGCCGGGATCTCCAGCTCCAGGTGCATGCCGATGTCGATGATGACGCGGACCGCGCGCATCATCTGCGCGTCGAGGTAGCCGAGCCGCCGCTCCGGGTCGGTGAGGAAACCGAGTTCGTCCATCAGGCGTTCCGCGTACAGGGCCCAGCCCTCGGCGTTGGCGCTGACGATGCCCACGGTCGCCTGGTAGCGCGAGAGGTCGTCCGCCACGTGCGCCCACTGGGCGAGCTGGAGGTGATGGCCGGGGACGCCCTCGTGGTACCAGGTCGAGACCAGGTCGTAGACGGGGAAGCGGGTCTCTCCCATGGTCGGCAGCCAGGTGCGGCCCGGCCGGGAGAAGTCGGCGGACGGCGCCGTGTAGTAGGGGGCCGCGGCGCCACCGGGCGGCGCGATGCACGACTCCACCCGGCGCACCCGCTCGGCCAGTTCGAAATGGGTGCCGTCGAGGGCTTCGATCGCCTCGTCCATCAGGCCCTGCAGCCAGTTACGGACCTCGTCCACGCCCTCGATGTGCGTGCCGTGCTCGTCGAGGTGGGCGAGCGCCACCCAGGGGGTCCCGGCCCCGGGCAGGACCTTCTCCGCCTCCTTCTTCATCTCGCCGAGCAGACGGTGGAACTCCGACCAGCCGTACGCGTACGCCTCGTCGAGGTCCAGGTCGGTGCCGTTGTAGTAGCGGGAGAAACGCGCGTAGCGCTCGCGGCCGACCGTGTTCGGAGTGCCCTCGATCGCCGGGGCGTACACGTCGCGCATCCAGTCGCGCAGTTCGACGACGGCGGCGGTCGCCGTCCGGGCGGCCTCGTCCAGTTCGGCGCGCAGGGCTTCGGGGCCGTCGGCCGCGAAGTCCTCGAACCAGCCGCGTCCCCGGCCCGTGTCGGACCACTCGGTGAGCTGGCCGATGAAGGTCTCGGTCGGCCGCGGTCCCGCGTACAGCTTGCGCTCCAGGCCGGCCGCCAGGGACTCGCGGTAGCCGCGCAGCGCGGCCGGTACGGCCCGCAGCCGCTCGGCGACCGCCGCCCAGTCCTCGTCGGTGCCGGTGGGGGTGATGGTGAACGCCTCGCGCACCGAGTGCACCGGGCTGTGGATGTTGCTGACGGCGCGCAGGCCCTCCTCGGCCTCGTGCACCGCGATCTCGGCGGTCAGCCGCTCGCGCAGCAGGCGGGCGCACCGGCGCTCGGCCTCGGAGCCGGCGCCGGGCCGGCGCTCGGCCTCGGCCAGCCGCGCCAGGGTGGTGCGCGCCAGGTCCGCGAGCGCCTCCTGACCCGCGGGCGAGGTGTCGGGCAGCTTGCCCGAACTCTCCTTCACTCCCAGATAGGTGCCGGTGATCGGGTCGAGGGCGATGAGTTCGTCGACGTAGGCGTCGGCGACCTGACGGGGCAGCGGGCTGCTGGTGTCTGACATGTGGACATCCTCGTACGGGGACAGGGTCCGCGTCAGCCCGGTTAGCCGGGCGAAGCGGCCGAATCCGGTCCCCCTGGGCCCGATTTCGCTCAGGGCGTGGCGGTTTCGGTCAGGGTGTCGCCGTTTCGCTGCCGGGTGGCAGCAGGGGGCCGCAGTCCCACTGCTGGAAGATCAGCCGCGTCTCCACCCGGGCCACCTCGCCCCGGGCCGTGAACTCGTCCAGCACGAGCCGTTGGAGATCCGCCATGTCCGCCACCGCGACATGGACGAGGTAGTCGTCCGGCCCGGTCAGATGGAACACGGTCCGCGACTCCGGCAGCGCCCGGATCCGCTCGACGAACGGCCCCACCAGCTCCCGCCGGTGCGGCCTCACCTGCACCGACAGCAGGGCCTGGAGACCGCGCCCCAGCTTGGCCGGGTCGAGCCGCAGCTGATGGCCGAGGATCACGCCCGACCGGCGCAGCCGGGTCACCCGGTCCAGGCAGGTCGAGGGCGCGACGCCGATCTGTGCGGCGAGGTCGCGGTAGGTCGTCCGGGCGTCGTTCTGCAACAGCCGCAGCAGATGGAGATCCACCGGATCCAGTACGACGGTTTCGGCCATGCGCCGAACGTAACACGGAAGATATGCCACCCAGTCCGGCCGATGTTCACCCTGTCGTCATGGACACGCCCTTGGATGCCGTGAACACGCCCGCGTACGACGACCGGCGCGCCGCGCTCCGCGCCCTGGCCACCGAGGCCGTGCACGCCGGCCGGGAGGATCTCGCCCGGCAGGGGCTGCACGCCCCGCCGATCGACCTGTCCACCACCTACCCCTCCTACGACAGCCGGGCCGAGGCCGCCCGCATCGACGCCTTCGCCGCCGACGGCGCCGAGTTGGACGGCCCGCCCGTCTACGGGCGGCTCGGCAACCCGACCGTCTCCCGCTTCGAGACCGCCCTCGCCCGGCTGGAGGGCACCGAGACCGCGGTCGCCTTCGCCAGCGGCATGGCCGCGCTCAGCGCGGTCCTGCTCACCCGCTCCGCCCTCGGGCTGCGGCACGTGGTGGCGGTACGTCCCCTGTACGGCTGCAGCGACCATCTGCTGACCGCCGGACTGCTCGGCTCCGAGGTGACCTGGACCGACCCGGCGGGCATCACCGACGCGCTGCGCCCCGACACCGGGCTGGTGATGGTCGAGTCCCCGGCCAACCCGACGCTGGCCGAGGTGGACCTGCGGGCCGTCGCCCACGCCTGCGGCTCCGTGCCGCTCCTGGCCGACAACACCTTCGCCACCCCCGTGCTGCAGCGCCCGGCGGCGCGGGGCGCCCGGCTGGTGCTGCACAGCGCCACCAAGTACCTGGGCGGGCACGGTGACGTGATGGCCGGCGTGGTCGCCTGCGACGAGGAACTCGCCGGGCGGCTGCGGCAGGTGCGGTTCGCCACCGGCGGCGTCCTGCATCCGCTCGCCGGCTACCTGCTGCTGCGCGGACTGTCCACGCTGCCGGTGCGGGTACGGGCCGCGTCCGCCACCGCCGCCGATCTGGCGGCCCGGCTGGCGGCCGATCCGCGGGTCGCCCGCGTGCACTACCCGCGGATCGGCGGCGCCATGGTCGCCTTCGAGGTGCACGGTGACCCGCACGCCGTGATCGGCTCGGTCCGTCTGATCACGCCCGCCGTCAGTCTCGGCAGCGTCGACACACTGATCCAGCATCCGGCCTCCATCAGCCACCGCATCGTGGACGCGGAGGACCGGCGCGGTGCCGGGGTGAGCGACCGGCTGCTGAGGATGTCGGTGGGGCTGGAGGACGTCGAGGACCTGTGGGCGGACCTCGACGCGGCACTGGACGCGAGCGTCGGGGGAGAGGCCGTGAACGGCCTGCGTTCCGAGCCGCCGCAGGTCAAGGGTCTGCACGAGGCGATGAACTGACCCGAACACGAACCCGGGCGGGGTGGGAGCCAGGGCCGGGGGGTCGGGGGTCGGGGGTCGGGAGAATCGTTCCGCCCCGGCCCCGCGGGCCCGGGCGCCGAGATGGATCAGTCGCGCACGCCCGGCCCGTCGTACTCCTCGCGGCGGCCGCCCTCGCCGTACGCGGGCAGGTCCGGCACCGCAGCGGTGTCCAGACGGGCGGTGATCACCAACGTGCCCTCCTCGATCTGGTAGTCCAGCGGCAGACCGAGGCCCCGCATGGCGCTGACCATGCCGGTGTTCGCCGCCTGCGTGACGGCGTACACGCGCGCGCAGCCCGCCTCACGGGCCATGGCCACCAGCCGGCCCAGCAGTTCGGCGCCGATCCCGCGCCGCTGCCACTCGTCCTCGACGAGCAGGGCCACCTCCGTCTCGTCGCCGTCCCACAGCAGATGACCGAGGCCGACGATCCGCCCGGACGCCGTCCGTGCGGCGAGGGTCCGGCCGAAGCGGGGGCTGAGCAGGTGGTTCAGGTAGCGGTCGGCGTCCGCGACGGGACCGTGGTAGCGCAGCCCGAGCGTGCGCGCCGAGCACCGCTCGTGCATCTGCCGGGCCGCCGCCAGGTCGCCCGTGTCGGCCCGGCGCACGGTGACCGCGTCGCCCGCGGGCAGCGTCAGCACGTCCTCGCCGCGAGGGACGCGCGGGCCGAGCCGGGTGTCCAGCTCAACCAGCGCCCGTGCCCGCGCGAACTCGGTGGGGGTGAAGGGCAGGTACGGCCGCTCCACGGTGATCACCCCGCCCTCCGGCGCCCGAAGCCGTAGCACCGTGTCCTCCAGCACCCCCTCCGCCGGCACCTCCGCGCCCGCGCGTCCGCCGCCCACCGGCCGGCCCGGCAGCGAACGGATCGTGCACCTGCCCAGCAACTGGCGGAGCGCCAACGGCAGTTCCGCCGTGTCCAGCGCCGTGCGCGCGGCCAGCGCGAGGACCCGCGTCGGCGCGTCCACCAGGTCGTGCGCGTCGGCCCGCTCGATCCACGTGTCGCGGCCGCCGGCCGCGGCGACGGCCCCGGTCAGCCCGGCCGCCTCGACGTGCGCCGGGGCGCGCAGCAGGAACTCGTCCACCGTGCCCTGAGCCAGCGGATGCGTCTGCAGGCTCAGGATGTCGACGCCCCGCCCGGCCAGGGCCGCGCAGAGCGCCGCCAGCGAGCCCGGCTCGTCCCGTACCGTCGTGCGCACCCGCCACAGCGCGCTCGCCACCGGTGCCTCGTCACGGGCCGTCGGCGCCAGGTCCGGGTCCGGCCCGGCCGTTCGCCACAGGGCGGCGGACGGCCGGGCGCCGGTATCCTCCGCCGGAGGCGCGTGCCCGCGGCGCCGTGCCCACCAGGTGTGGAACGCCGCCGTGGCGAGCAGCGCCAGCGCCGAGGCCACCAGCAGTATGGGCCCGTCCGGACCGTGCCCGACCAGGTTCGCCACCGCGTCCGCCACGGCCACCGCCGTGAACAGCGCGGCGAGTTCGACCACGTCTCGTCGCCAGTGGTGCACCGGTCGCCCGTGTTTCGTCGTCCGCGTCACATCAGACATTTCTCTACCCATGCCGTCACTGTGAACGAAGCGTGTTGCGTGACCACGAACTCTCCGTGACGTACTGGTAAAGCGCGGAACTGTCGGGTTTGGCCACCCTTCGCACGATCCGGGGTGCCGGCGGCCCCCTGCCGCTACATGCCGCGGCCACGCGGGACGATCCGCATCGCTCGGCGAGGCCGCGCACCAGGGGATGACGCCGGTGCGCGGCACGGGAAAAGCCTAACGGGAACCGGGGTCACTGCCCGACCCGTCCCGGCTGCAGCACCTTCGTGAACAGCACGCTGCCGTCCTGCTCCCGCAGCCGGACCGTCAGTTCCCCGCTGTCGCCGTCGATGTCGACCTCGCCGAAGAACTGGTAGCCCTCGGCGGGCGAGACGTTGGCGACGGCCGGCGCCTTGACGAACACCCGGTCCGGGCCGAACGTGCCGTCGAGCGCACTCGCCGGGAAGGCGCCCGCGTTGAGGGGCCCGGAGACGAACTCCCAGAACGGCGCGAAGTCCTTGAACGCCGCCCGCGACGGGTCGTAGTGCTGCGCCGAGGTGTGGTGGACGTCCGCGGTCAGCCACACCGTGCCGGTGATCCGCCGGTGCTTGACGAACCGCAGCAGTTCCGCGATCTGCAGTTCACGGCCGAGCGGGGCCCCCGGGTCGCCCTGCGCGACCGCCTCGAAGTTCGGCCTGCCCTCCACCCCGTCGGGTACGACGAGACCGAGCGGCATGTCCGCGGCGATCACCTTCCACACCGCCCGGGACCGGGCCAGCTCCCGCTTGAGCCAGCGCAGTTGCTCGCCGCCGAGGATGCCCTGCGGGTCGGTCCTCTGGTCGTCGGGCGAGTTGGCGTCGCGGTAGGTGCGCATGTCGAGCACGAACACGTCGAGCAGCGGCCCGTGGTGGTGGACGCGGTAGATCCGGCCGTCCGGTCGGCCGCTGGCGGTGGAGGCCGGGAAGTACTCGGAGAAGGCCCGCCGGGCCCGCAGCGCCAGGTCGTCGAGCCGGGTGCCGGGCGGGTAGGGGGTACCGCCGCCGATGACCTCGCCGGGGTACCAGTTGTTGCGCACCTCGTGGTCGTCCCACTGGATGATGCCGGGCACCTGGGCGTTGAACCGGCGCAGCGCTCCGTCCAGCAGGTTGTAGCGGAAATTGCCGCGGTAGTCGGCCAGGGAGACCGCGACGTGCGCCTTCTCCTCGGTGGTCACGCTCCGGTAGAGGCTGCCGTCGGGGAGCGCGGCGGTGGCCTGGATCGGGCCGTCGGCGTAGATGTTGTCGCCGCTGCACAGGAAGAAGTCCGGGTCCGACCGGGCCATGGCGTCGAAGATGCGGTAGCCGCCGATCGACTCGTTGATGCCCCAGCCCTGCCCGGCCAGGTCGCCCGACCACACGAACCGGACGCCCTGGCGGCGGCGCGCGGGAGCCGTGCGGAAGGTGCCGTACGCCGGTTCACCGGTGCGGCGCGGGTCGTGCGGGTCGGCGAGGAGCACGCGGTAGTGGATCTGCTCGCCCGAGGGCAGCCCGTGCAGGCGGGCCGTCCCCGTGAAGTCCGTGCCGGCACCGAGCAGCGGGCCGTGCCACCTGCGGGCGTTGCGGAACGACTCGGTGGCGGAGGTCTCGACGATCATGCGGGCCGGGCGGTCCGCGCGCACCCACACCAGGCCCGAGTCGGCGGTCACGTCGCCCGCCTGCACACCCCAGTCCGCCCGGGGACGGCCGGACAGGGCCAGCGCAGGTGCCGCGCCGAGCGCGCCGGGCAGGGTCAGGGCCGCCGACGCGGCCAGCGAGCCGCGCAGCACGCCGCGGCGGCCGGGGAAGGGACGAGGGGACCGAGGGGTCATGGAGGGGCCTCCAGGGACGAGATCCGGCCAGTGTTCGCAGCCACACCTACCGGGGCGGTGCGGCGAACACGCAAACCCCGGGTGAACAGCCGGCCGCACGCCCGGCGGCCCTCACCTCCCGGAGGGGCCCCGCGCGCCGACCGCCTCCGCCATCAGCCGCACACCGGCGCGGATCCGGGCCGGCGGCACATGCGCGTACCCCAGCACCAGGCGCACGCCCGCTCCCGCGCCCGTGTCGTCGCGCCCCGGGGCCGTCCCGGCGCCCGCGCCACCATCGGCAGGCGCGGGCGGGGCGGCGGGGGAAACGCCGGCCGTGACCGCACCGGCACGCGCGTGCGTGTACGCCGCCAGCGTGCGGACCGCGACACCGGCACCGCCCACGCGCGCGAGGAACCGGTCTTCGGAACCGTACCGTTCGGGCAGATCGGCGATCAGGTGCAGGCCGGCCGCGATCCCCGACAGCCGTACGCCGGGAAAGTGCTCGTCGAGGGCGGCGACGAGCGCGTCCCGGCGTTCCCGGTAGGCGCGCTGGCAGCGGCGCAGCTGACGGTCGTAGTCGCCCCGCTCGACGAAGTGGGCGAACAGCGCCTGGTCGACGGTGGGATGACCGAGGTCCATGGTCCGCTTGCGTTCGACGACCTCGTCGGCCAGGGAGTCGGGCACGAGCAGCCAGCCCAGGCGCAGCCCGGGGGCCAGGGACTTGCTGACCGAGCCGGCGTAGACCACGTGCTCGGGGTCGAGGCCCTGGAGCGCGCCGACGGGGGCACGGTCGTAGCGGAAGTCGCCGTCGTAGTCGTCCTCGAAGACGATGCCGTCCACCGACCGCGCCCAGTCCAGCAGTTCGGCACGGCGCCGGGCGGAACAGGCGATGCCGGTGGGGAACTGGTGGGACGGCGTGGTCACCAGGGCCCGTACCCCCGAGCGGCGCAGCGGACCGAGGGCCGGTCCGTCCCCGTCCAGGGGCAGCGGGACGGTGCCGACGCCCACGGAGGCGTACAGGGCGCTGTGCTGCGGGCTGCCGGGGTCCTCCACGCCGACCAGGCGCGTGCCGCGCGCGTACAGGACGGAGCCGAGCACGCAGGTGGCCTGGGCCACGCCCGAGACGACCACGATCCGCTCCGGGTCGGCGACGACGCCCCGGCGGCGCGTGAGCAGCCCGGCCAGGGCCGTGCGCAGCCGCGGCAGCCCGCGCGGGTCGGGGTAGCCGAGGGCGTGGTGGGGGAGGTCCGCCAGCACGGAGCGGTGCGCGGCCGTCCAGGCGGCACGCGGGAAGAGCGACAGGTCCGGGGTGCCGGGCACGAAGTCGGCGCGGGTACCCAGGGAGCGCGGAGCGTGGTCACGCGCGCGCGTGCGGGCCGCCCGGACGGCCCCGCCCACCCAGGTGCCAGCGCCGCGCCCGCTGCGCAGGTACCCCTCCGCCGCCAACTGCTCGTACGCCTCCGTGATCAGCCCGCGCGACACCCCGAGGTCCGCCGCGAGGTCGCGACTGGAGGGCAACCGTGTCCCCGGGGCGAGCCGCCCCGAGCGGACCGCCTCACGCAGCGCCGCCTGGAGCGTGCGCCCACGCGCGCGGGCCGGCGCCGACGCGGCCGGCGACAGCAGTTCCCAGGCGGCGGAGCGGATCGGTCCGAGCGGATTGGCCCCCGATGACGTCATGGAAGTGGACCTTAAACCGGTCCGCCGCGCTGCCTAGCGTCGCCGTCATGAACGCCACCACCTCGCGCGGCGCCCTGCTCGCCGCGTTCGCCTGCCTCCTCGTCGGAGGATCCTTCACCGCCAACAGCGTCCTCGGGAGCTACCCCTACGCGGGGGGCCAGTTCCTGCGCTACGCCCTGGCCTGCCTGCTGTTGCTGCCGCTCGCCGGACGCGGTGCGGCGGCACGCCTGCGAGGGCTGGCTCCGCGCCGGTGGGCCCGGCTCGCGCTGCTCGCCGCGGTGGGCATGGTCGGTTTCAACCTGGCGGTCATCGCCGCCGAGCGCACCGCGGAACCGGCGGTGCCCGGCGTCTTCGTGGGCTGTGCCCCCGTGGTCGTGGCGGTCCTCGTGCCGCTCCTGGAGGGGCGGCGCCCGCAGCGGGCCGTGCTGTACGGGGCGTCGCTGGTCGCCGTCGGCGCCCTGACGGTGCAGGGCTGGGGCCGTACCGACGGCGCGGGGATCGCCTTCTCGGCGGGCGCGCTCGCGGGCGAGGCCGGTTTCGCCGTCCTCGCGGTGCCCGTGCTGCGCCCGCTCGGGCCCCGGCTGCTGTCGGCGGTGGTGTGCGGCATCGCCGCCGTGGAGTCGGCGCTCGCGGGTGTCCTGCTCGACGGCGGCGCCTGGCTGCGCCGCCCGGACGCGGGCGAGGCCGCCGCGCTGCTGTGGCAGGCGGCGGTCGTGACCGTCGTCGGCTTCGTGTGCTGGTACATGGGCATGCAGCGGATCGGCGCCGAGCGTGCCACGCTCTTCTCGGGCCTCATCCCGGTGGCCGCCGCCTTCTCCGCGCCGCTCGTCGGCACCGGCTCCTACGGCGCCGCCCAGGCGGTCGGCAGCGCCCTGGTGGGCGCCGGAGTCGCCGTGGGATCGGGGGCGGCGCGGCGGGCCGGGCGGCGCTCAGCGGCTGCCGTCGAGGATCACGCGCGCGACGAGCGCCGGATCGTCGTTCATCGGGACGTGTCCGCAGCCGGGCAGCCGCACCAGCCGGGCCTGCGGGACGGTCTGCTTGGCGCGCACGCCCTGCCGGGGGATCAGCAGCCGGTCCTTGGCGCCCCAGGCCACGGTGACGGGGATGTTCGGGATGTCGTCCGTGAAGCGTACGTCGATGCCCGCCCGGAGGGTCTCCTCGAAAGCGGTGGCCCGCGCGAGGGCCAGCGTCTCGGCGACCACCGCCTCGGGTGAGCGGCGGCCGGGCCGGGCGTAGATGGTGCTCGTCAGGACGGTGCGGCCGGCCGCCGTGCGGGAGAGCCGCTCGACCAGCGGCAGCGGCGTGCGCCGCGCGACGGCCCGCATGCCTTGGAGGACGCCGAACGCGTACCGGCGTTCGGCCTCGGTCCAGAATCCGGCCGGGGACAGTGCCGTGACGGACCGTGCGCGTTTCTCGCGGCCCAGTTCGAGGGCCAGCAGGCCGCCCAGGGAGTTGCCGGCGACGTGGGGCCGTTCGATCTCCAGGGCCTCGCACAGGGCGCCGAGGGCGGCGTTCATCGTCGGCAGGTCGTGCCGCAGCCCGTCGGGCAGCGCGGGGGAGTCGCCGAAGCCGGGCAGGTCCACGGAGATGACGTCCCGCTCCACCGAGAGGAGGTGGACCACCGGGTCCCAGGCCTGGCGGTGGTGGCCTATGCCGTGCAGCAGGAGCAGCGGCTCACCGGTGCCCGCGCGTGCGTAGGACAGGGTCACGGTCCGGGGGCCGTGCGCGGAGGGGACCGGGAAGGAGACGGTGGCTGACATGGTTGCTCCTCGTCGGGATCGCCGGGACGGACGGTTAGACAGCTTGTCAGCAATTGCTACCGACGGGTAGCCCCCGGGGTCCGTGTATCGGAACCCGTGCGCCACGGGGCACGGGGCGGCAGCCGGCCTGGGCGCCGCCGGGCGGGCCGGTCGGGGCGGCGCGGTGGCCACCGGGGTGATGTCCAGGAAGCCCGGTGGCCTGACCTGGAGATCAACCGCGCCCCCGTCCCCGCGACGGGGGTTTCGCCGTCATGTCGCGAATGGCACCTTGTGCGAACGCCGCGTGAACGCTGCGCCGTGCGGCGGTCCCCTCCTCCGCAAGCGGCCGATGATTGGTCTTGACCAAGGCCGAGGGCGGCCCTATGGTCGCAGACAAGTACAACAACCTTTAATAAACAAGGCGCTGAAACGCGGCCGGACCACGGCGATTGCGGAGGACAGGGTGGGGACCACGCAGCTCGAATCGGTGCCGGAGCCGAAGTACTGGCACCTGAAGACCGTGCTCAGTGAGGCACTGGACTCCGAGTTCTCGGTCGGCGAGATCCTGCCCAACGAGCGGGAGCTGGCCGCCCGCTTCGGTGTGGCCCGGGCGACTCTCCGCCAGGCCCTGGAACAGCTGGAGCTGGAGGGCAGGCTCCAGCGCCGGCGCGGCGTCGGAACGACCGTGGCACCCCCGCGCGTGGGTGTGGCCGTCGGCACCGAACAGCACGCCTGGCCGGGCGCGGCGGACGACGCCTGGCACCCCGCGGACTGCGTCCAGGCGGTCCCGCCGGCGGCCGTCGCCGACGCCCTGGAGAGCGACCGCGACACACCCGTGCACACGGTACGCCGGTCCCGGGTGAGCCACGGCCAGCCGGTCGCCGCCGAACTCCTCTACATCCCGGCGTCGTCCGTGCCCGACCTGACCGCGATCGACGCGCCCTCCGGACCGGCACGCGCGCGTGCCGTGCTGCGCGAGCTGCAGCACCTCGACCTGGAGGGCCAGGAGCGGGCCGTCGAACTCGGCTCCGCCCGCGCCGACGACGCCAAGGAACTGGACCGGCTGCCCGGCGCGCCCGTCCTCGTCGTCACGACCCGCTTCGTCGTCGGCGGACGCACCGCCGCACTCTCCGTCGCCACCTACCGTGCCGACACGTGCCGGCTGACCTTCGGGGACTCCGGCGGGGTGGAGATCCACCACGGTCCGGAACGCCAGGCGTCGTGACGGCGGACTGACGAGGGCCCGAGACGGGGGACGGCCGGGGAGCCGGGTCGCGGTGCGTCGGCTACGGGGCCCGCGCTGTGGAGTTTCCCAGCCCCACCCGGCGCTCTGCCCCCCGTCCGCACCCGGCGTCGCGCCCTCGCTCGCTGTGCCGCCCGCGAGTGCGGTGCCGGTGGGCTCAGCGGCGGGCCGTCACCGTGCTTTCCACCGCGAACAGCTCTTCCTCCACGTGGTCCAGGGCCAGACGGAGGGCGCCGGTGGCCACCGCGGCCTCGCCGAGGAGGGACAGGGTGACCTGGGGCGCCCGCAGGCAGTAGCGGGCCAGTGCGCTGCGCAGCGGTTCCAGGACATCGTCCAGCCCCGCCGCCCAGCCGCCGACGACGACCAGCTCCGGGTCCAGGGCCAGCACCAGCGCCGCCACGTCGTGGACGAGCCGCTGGATGAAGCGGTCCACGGCCGCGAGGGCCCGCTGGTCACCCTCCCGGGCCAGGGCGAAGACCGCCGTGACCGCCTGCTCGTCCAGGGGGTGCAGCGGCTGGTCGGTGGTCGACAGCAGCGTCTCGGGAGTGACGTCGCGGCCCAGCAGGTGCAGCGCGCCGATCTCGCCCGCGGCTCCGCCGAACCCCCGGTGCAGCCGGCCGCCGATCAGGGAACCGGCGCCCGGGCTCAGCCCGGCCAGGACGAACACCACGTCATCGGAGGCGGTGGCGGCGCCCTTCCAGTGTTCGGCGAGTGCCGCGGCATTGGCGTCGTTCTCGACCAGCACCGGGCACCTGAAGGAACGGCTGAGCCGTTCGCCCAGGTTGAGCCCCGTCCAGCCGGGCAGCGCCGTGCCCAGCCGTACGATGCCGCCCGCCTCGACGATGCCCGGGGTGCCCACCCCGACGGCCCGCAGCGAACTGCGTGGGACGCCGGCCCGGCGCAGCAGTTCGGCGACCGCCGTGCGCAGCCGCTCCAGGCGCTCGTCCGCGTCGGCCGTCTCGCCCACCTCCTTGGCCTGGGCACCGAGCACCCGGCCGTCCAGGTCGGACAGGAGCGCCGCGACGCGGTGGGCACCGATCTCCAGGCCGAGCAGGTGCCCCGCCTCGGCCCTGAACCGGTAGCGTCGCGCGGGCCGTCCCTGCCGCCTGGCGGCGCCCTCCTCGGCGGCCTTCTCGGCGACGAGCCCCGCTTCCACGAGGTCCTCGACGACGCCTTCGACCGTCGGCCGGGACAGGCCGGTCAGCCGGGTGATCTCCGTCAGCGTCGCGCAGTCCGTGGCACGCAGCGCGTGCAGCACCACCGCGGAATTGATCCTTCGCAGCAGCGAGGGATCCCCGCCGGTCAGCCGCCCCAACGTCCGTCCTCCCTGCTCGTGCGCGTGTTGGGCGGATCGTACTCGGCGCGGCCCGGGGCAGCGAGTGCCGGGACGGCCGCCGCGGTCCGCGAGGGGGAGGAGCCCGGCCGCCCGTCGGCTCGGACCGCCGCCGTGGCCCCGGTCCCCCTGCCCGGACGGTAGCCCGGAGAGGGCGGCCTCCTGACGCCCCGCCAATTGTCAGTGGGGGCCGCTTTACTGGAACGCATGGACATCGCGAAGGCTCTCGCTGTGATCGACCGGCTGTGCTCCGAGGGGTTTCCCGCCGAGCCCGCCAGGACGGACGCCGGCACGGCGGGACCCGGCTTCCTGATGGCCGAGTTGGAGACGAGCGAGGACTTCTGGGAGGACGACGGGACCCGGTGGCAGGAGACGGCGGATCAGTTCGTGTGCGACCGGGACGGGCTGGCGGAGCGGCTGACCGAGCGGTGGGGCCGGCCCCAGGCGGTCAGCCTGTACAGCGTCTTCGAACGGGCCACGCGAGGGGAGGAGACGGCGGAGCCGTGGGTCTCGCTCAGCGGCCATGTGCCCGACGTCCAGTTGTGGCGGGCACCCGGGACCGGCCGCTGGATAGCCCTCGGCGTCTCCCAGTGGGACAAGGAGCTGCCGTTCCAGCTCCTCGCGGTCGTCACCGACACGGACCCGCCATGACCGCCGTGACCGACACCCTCGCTATGAGCAGTCCGCCCGCCGTGAGCGGTGCGCCCGCCGTGAGCGGTGCGCCCGCCGTGAGCAGGGCGCCCGCCATGAGCAGGGCGCCCGCCGTGAGCAGGGCGCCCGCCGTGAGCGGTGCGGGCGCCATGAGCGGTGCGCCCGCCGTGACCCGTTACGCGGTCTCCGCCGCCGCCCGCAGCCGGGCGTATTCCGCGGCCATGGTCTCCGCCGTCCAGTGCGCGTTCAGACCGCTCGGATTGGGCAGCACCCACACCCGTGCGGAACCGATCGTCCGCTCCTGCGGTCCGACCTGCGCCCTGCGGTCGGCGAAGGCCGCCCGGTACGCGGTGACGCCGACCACGGCCAGCCACCGGGGCCGCAGCCGGGCCACCTTGAGCGCCAGCAGCCGCCCGCCCTCGCGGTACTCCTCGGCCGTCAGTTCGTCGGCCCGTGCCGTGGGCCGGGCCACCACGTTGGTGATGCCGAGCCCGTACGACAGCAGTTCGGCCTGCTCCGCGGGCTTCAACAGCCTCGGGGTGAACCCGGAGCGGTGCAGCACCGGCCAGAACCGGTTGCCGGGGCGGGCGAAGTGGTGGCCCGTCGCTGCGCTCGTCAGGCCGGGGTTGATGCCGCAGAACAGCACGCTCAGGCCGTCCGCGACCACGTCCGGTACGGGACGGTCGCGGGCGGCCTCGAGCTGTGCCGGGGTGAAGCGGGTCAGAGGATCGCCCCCGGGGCGTAGGCGGCGGCCTCCGGGTGCTGCTTGACGATCTCCTCGACGCGGCCGACGACCGCGCCGACCTGGTCGGCCGCGGCGCCGGTGAAGGACAGCTTGTCGGCCATCAGCGCCTCCAGGCCCGCGCGGTCGAGCGGGAGGCGTTCGTCGGCGGCCAGCTTGTCGAGCAGGTCGTTGCGTTCGGCGCCCTGCTCGCGCATGGCGAGCGCGGTGGCCACGGCGTTCTCCTTGATGGCCTCGTGGGCGACCTCGCGGCCGACCCCGGCCCGCACCGCACCCATCAGTACCTTGGTGGTGGCGAGGAACGGCAGGTAGCGGTCCAGCTCCCGGGCGATCACCGCGGGGAAGGCGCCGAACTCGTCGAGCACCGTCAGGAAGGTCTCCAGCAGCCCGTCCAGCGCGAAGAACGCGTCCGGCAGCGCGACGCGGCGCACCACCGAGCAGGACACGTCGCCCTCGTTCCACTGGTCGCCCGCCAGCTCGCCGGTCATCGAGGCGTACCCGCGCAGGATGACCATGAGCCCGTTGACACGCTCGCAGGAACGGGTGTTCATCTTGTGCGGCATCGCCGAGGAGCCGACCTGGCCCGGCTTGAAGCCCTCGGTGACCAGTTCGTGCCCGGCCATCAGCCGGATCGTCTTCGCCAGCGACGACGGGGCCGCCGCGAGCTGCACCAGCGCGGTGACGACCTCGTAGTCCAAGGAGCGCGGGTAGACCTGGCCGACGGAGGTGAAGGCCTGGCCGAAGCCCAGGTGGGCGGCGATCCGCCGCTCCAGCTCCGCCAGCTTCGAGGCGTCGCCGCCCAGCAGGTCCAGCATGTCCTGAGCGGTGCCCACCGGGCCCTTGATGCCGCGCAGCGGATAGCGGGCGAGCAGATCCTCGACGCGCCCGTACGCCACCAGCAGCTCGTCGGCGGCCGTGGCGAACCGCTTGCCCAGGGTGGTGGCCTGCGCGGCGACGTTGTGCGAGCGGCCGGCCATGACCAGCTCGCCGTACTCCGCGGCCAGTTTGCCCAGGCGGGCCAGCACGGCCACCGTGCGGTCGCGCACCAGCTCCAGCGAGAGCCGGATCTGCAACTGCTCCACGTTCTCCGTGAGGTCGCGGGAGGTCATGCCCTTGTGTACGTGCTCGTGCCCGGCGAGGTCGTTGAACTCCTCGATCCGTGCCTTCACGTCGTGCCGCGTGACCTTCTCGCGCTCGGCGACGGAGGCCAGGTCGACCTGGTCCAGTACCCGCTCGTAGTCGGCGATGGCCGCGTCCGGGACCTCGATCCCGAGGTCCTTCTGGGCCCGCAGCACGGCGAGCCAGAGCTGCCGCTCCAGCCTCACCTTCTGTTCGGGCGACCACAGCGTGGCGAGCTGGGTGGAGGCGTAGCGTCCGGCGAGGACGTTCGGGATGCGGGGCTTGGCGGGAGCGGAAGTCACGTGTACGGATTCTACTGGCGAATCGTGCAGGCCAGCGCCACAGGGGGGTTCGTCCGAACCTACGAGGCCCAGGGCGGGGGCGCCTTCGAGGAGCAGGCGCGGGGACCTATGAGGACCCGCCACGGCAGGGGTCAGGCGTCGGCCGGGTCCGGGTAGGGCAGCAGCTCGGGGCGCTTGGCCGGGCGGCCGTCACCGGAGGAGCGGCCGGTCAGCCGCCTGCCTATCCAGGGGAGCAGGTGCTGCCGGGCGAACCGCGCGTCCGCGACCCGGCGGGTCAGCCAGCCCGGCGGCAGGGTCGCGGGCAGCGGCGTGCGCCACTCGGGGTCTTCGGCCTCGTGCCCGAGCGCCTGCCACACCGCCTCCGCGACCCGGCGGTGGCCCTCGTCCGTCAGGTGCAGCCGGTCCACGCCCCACAGGCGCGGATCGGCCAGCGAGGGCGCGCCGTACAGGTCGACGACGACCGCCCCGTGCTTCGCGGCCAGCTCGTCCACGCAGGCGTACAGCTCCTCCATGCGGGGCCGGAACCGCTCAAGGACGGGACCGTTGCGGCCCGGACTGCGCATCAGCACGAGCTGCCGGCACGACGGCGCCAGCCGCTCCACGGCCTGCGTCAGCAGCCCCCGCACCCGGCCCATGTCGCACTTGGGCCGCAGGGTGTCGTTCAGCCCGCCGACCAGCGTGACCACGTCGGCCCGCATGGCCGCGGCCACCTCGACCTGCTCGTCGACGATCTGCCCGATGAGCTTGCCGCGCACGGCGAGGTTGGCGTACCGGAAGCCGGGGGCGCGGGCCGCCATCCGGGCCGCCAGCAGGTCGGCCCAGCCCCGGTAGGAGCCGTCGGGCAGCAGGTCCGACATGCCCTCGGTGAAGGAGTCGCCGACCGCGACCAGGCTGGAGTAAGGGGGGTTCGTCTGCATGGCGTGAGCGATGGTAACCCGCCGCCGCGCACGCATACCAAGCGGTCGGTCCCGCTCCGGGGCCCGGCCGGCGAACCCCCTCCTTGCTCAGGCCGGCTGTCCGAACAGTTCCCGCAGCACGTCCTCCATCGTCACCAGACCGGCCAGCCGTCCGTCCGCGCCCAGTACCGCCGCGAGGTGCGTCCGGCTGCCGCGCATCGCCGTGAGCACGTCGTCCAGCGGGGTGCTCTCCCTGACCCGGGCGATGGGGCGCATGTCACGCAGCCGGAACGGCTCGGTGCGCGGTGAGGCGTCCAGGGCGTCCTTCACGTGCAGGTACCCGATGATCCGGCGCTGCTCGTCGACCACGGGGAAGCGCGAGAAGCCGGACTCGGCCGACAGCCGCTCCACCTGCTCCGGGGTGACCCCGAGACGGGCGTAGACCACCCGCTCCAGCGGCAGCACCACGTCGCGCACCGGGCGGCTGCCCAGCTCCAGCGCGTCGTGCAGCCGTTCCTGCGCCCGGTCGTCGATGAGGCCGGCCTCGCTGGCGTCCTTGACGATCTCGGCCAGTTCCGTGTCCGTGAACGTTGCCGAGACCTCGTTCTTGGCCTCCACCCGCAACAGCTTGAGCAGGGCGTTGGCGAACGTGTTCACCGTGAAGATCACCGGGCGCAGGGCGCGGGAGAGCGCGACCAGCGGCGGGCCGAGCAGGAGGGCGCTGCGCACCGGCTCCGCGAGCGCGACGTTCTTCGGCACCATCTCGCCGAGCAGCATGTGCAGGTACGTCGCCAGCGCCAGCGCGATCACGAAGGACACCGCGTGGCCCGCCCCCGCCGGGACCCCGACCGCGTGGAAGACCGGCTCCAGCAGGTGCGCGATCGCCGGTTCGGCGACGACGCCGAGGACCAGGGTGCACAGGGTGATGCCGAGCTGTGCCGCCGCGAGCAGCGCGGACACGTGCTCCAGGCCCCACAGCACGCTCCGGGCGCGCCGGTCGCCCTGCGCCCCTTCCTCGACGTACTGCTCGACCTGGCTGCGGCGCACCGAGATCAGCGCGAACTCGGCGCCCACGAAGAAGGCGTTGACGACCAGGGTCGCGAGACCGATCAGAATCTGTACGGCGGTCACCGGCCGGCCCTCTTCCCGTCACTCAGGTGCTTGCCCGCGTGCTTGTCGCGCAGCGCGGACGCGTCGTGGGCGGTGTCGTCGAGCGGCGCGTGCATCAGCACGCGGGCCGCGCGGCGCCCGCTCGCGTCGACCACGTCCAGCCGCCAGCCGGCGACCTCCAGCACGTCACCCGTCTGCGGTATCCGGCCCAGTTCCGCGGCGACCAGACCGGCCAGGGTCTCGTAGGGCCCGTCGGGCACGCGCCAGCCCACGCGGGCCAGCTGGTCCACCCGGGCGGAGCCGTCGGCCGAGTACAGGGCGCGGCCCTCCGCGTCGGCCCCGGCCGGGGCCAGGTCCGGCGTCTCGTGCGGGTCGTGCTCGTCGCGCACCTCGCCGACGACCTCCTCGACGATGTCCTCCAGGGTCGCCACCCCGGCGGTGCCGCCGTACTCGTCGATGACGACGGCCATCGTCCGCCTGCCGGAGAGCCGGTCCAGGAGCCGGTCTACGGTCAGCGACTCGGGGACGAGCATCGGTTCGCGCATGATCTCGAAGACCCGCAGGTGGGTGCGGCGCTCGGCGGGCACCGCGAGGACGTCCTTGACGTGGGCCGTCCCCACCACCGAGTCCAGGCTGCCGCGGTAGACGGGGAAGCGGGACAGTCCGGTCGCGCGGGTCGCGTTCGCCACGTCCTCGCAGGTGGCCTGGGCCTCCAGGGCGACGACCTGGACGCGCGGCGTCATCACGTTCTCCGCGGTGAGGTCGGCGAGGTTGAGGGTGCGGACGAACAGTTCGGCGGTGTCCGCCTCCAGGGCGCCCTCCTTGGCCGAGTGCCGGGCCAGTGCCGCCAGTTCCTGGGGACCGCGCGCGGAGGCCAGTTCCTCGGCGGGCTCCACTCCGAGCCGGCGCACCACGCGGTTCGCCGTGTTGTTGAGGTGGGTGATGAACGGGCGGAACGCGCCGCTGAACCAGCGCTGCGGGGTGGCGACGCGCCGGGCCACGGCGAGCGGGGAGGAGATCGCCCAGTTCTTGGGCACCAGCTCGCCCACGACCATCAGGAACACGGTGGACAGGGCGGTGCCCACGACCAGCGCCACGGTGGTCGCCATGGACCGCGAGAAGCCGAGCGACTGGAGCGGACCGGCGAGGAGCTTGGCGATCGAGGGCTCCGCGAGCATGCCGACGACCAGGTTGGTGACGGTGATGCCGAGTTGCGCGCCGGACAGCTGGAACGTCAGGTTCCGTACGGCCTTGAGGGCACCGGCGGCGCCGCGCTCACCGCGCCCGGCCGCGCGCTCCAGGACGCCGCGGTCGACGGTGGTGAGCGAGAACTCGGCCGCGACGAAGGCGCCGCAGGCCAGCGACAGCAGGACCGCCACGAGCAGGAGGAGCACTTCGGTCATCGGGTCACCCCCTTCCCATGGTCGGACAGGACGCGGGGGATCGCGCGGTGGTGCGTGCGGCTACTGGGGGGCTCGCCCATGGACGGACGCTCACAACCTTTCATGGAGGACCGGGTGTCCCTCCATGGTAAAGGACGGGCAAAAATCCCCTCCGGAGCGCCCGGCTCCCGGTCAGTCCGCCCGGTCCGCGAGCGGCTTCACCCAGCGCCGCCAGTGCTCCTCGGGGGCATAACCCGCCGCCCGCCAGGCGTGGTGCGCGCCCTCGTTGCGGGTCAGCACCATCGCGTCGCCGCGCCGCCCGCCGAGCCGTACGAACCGCTCCTCGGCGGCGGCGAGCAGCGCCGAGCCGATGCCCCGGCGCCGCCGGCCAGGATGCACCGCCAGCCGGTACAGGTGGCAGCGCCAGCCGTCGAAGCCCGCGATCACGGTGCCGACGAGTTCACCGGCGTCCTCCGCCAGCAGCAGCGCCTTTGGGTCGCGCTCGACCAGGCGCGCCACGCCGTCCCGGTCGTCACTGATGCTCGTGCCCTGCGCGGCCGTCCTCCAGAAGGCCAGCACGGCGTCGAGATCGGCGGGGGTCGCGGGGCGGATACGCGGGTCGGTCATGGCGTGATCACATCACGCCCGTCCGGACGCGGAGCCGAATTCCAGCATGCGGACGCGCACCTTCGCCGCCCGGCCCCGTCCCGTCGCGCACACGCCGACCCCGTCGCACATGCGCGCTCTCGACGGCCCCACCGCTGCCCGGGCGGTGCGTGGCCCGCCGCGGCTCATCGCCCCCGAAGCGCCTCCAGCACCGGCGCGAAGGCCTCCATGTACGGCTCCAGCACCGTCAGGTACGAGAACCCGAACCGCTCACGCTGCGCCAGCACCCGCCCGACGATCTCCTCCAGGCTCCCGACCAGCACGATCGGCAGCGCCAGGGCCTCCTCCAGGGACAGCCGCGGATGGCGTTCCAGCAGCGGCCTCAGCACCGGCTCCGGGTCGTCGGTGACGGCGACGAGCTGGATGAGCAGGTTCAGCTCCGCGGGCTCGGCGCGGCCCGCCGCCGACTTGCGGTACAACGCCACCCGCTCGTCCAGTTCGGCCGCCGTGAGCGGGATCAGGCCGCCGGCGCTCCCCGGGGCGGACCGAGCGCCCGTGAACGCGGCGATGTCCGCGTGCTCGGCGGTCAGCCGCAGCATCCGGTCGCCGTTGGCGCCGATCAGCAGCGGGATCCGGGGCCGCTGCACCGGCTGCGGCCGGTGGTCGGGGGAGGCGAGGAGCCGCTCCAGCTCCTCGACCGTGTGCCGCAGCCGGTCGACGCGCTCGCCGGGGGAGCCCCACGGCAGCCCGGCCCGCTCGTGCTCCTCGCGTACGTAGCCGGTGCCGAGGCCCAGTTCGAGCCGGCCGTCCGTCAGCGCGTCCGTCGTCGCCACCTCGCGGGCGAGCAGCGCCGGGTTGGAGAAGCCCGCGTTGAGGACGAACGTGCCGAGCCGGGGCCGCCGGGTCGCCTGGGCCGCAGCCACCAGCGCCGGGAACGGCGCGACCCAGCCCAGGTGGTCGGGGACGAGGATCACGTCGTAGCCGAGTTCCTCGGCCCGGCGGCACTTGGCCCGCCACTCACCGGCCGGCGCCGGGTCGAGCAGATTGACTCCGAAACGGAACGGACGCGGCATGAACTCTCCTCAGACGAACGTGACTTGAGTACCCCGGCGATTCCATCACTCGTGCGCGATCGCCGCCAGCACGTTCATCCGGGACGCCCGCAGGGCCGGCAGCAGGGCCGCGACGATCCCCACGACGGCCGCGCCGACCACGACCGCGACGATCGTGCTCCAGGGGATCGCCAGCGACTTCATGCCCTGCAGGGCCAGCACCCGCTGGGTGCACACGCCCCACACCAGCCCCAGCGCCAGCCCGAGGACGGCGCCGAACACCGCGATCACCACCGACTCCAGGCGGATCATGAGCCGCAGCTGCCGCCGGGCCAGCCCGATGGCCCGCAGCAGCCCGATCTCGCGCGTCCGCTCCACCACCGACAGCGCCAGCGTGTTCACCACACCGAGCACGGCGATGACGATGGCCAGTGCGAGGAGCGCGTAGACCAGGTAGAGCAGCACCGCGATCTGGTCGTGCACCAGCTTCTTGTAGTCGGCCTGGTCGCGCACCTGCACGTTCGGGAACGGGACGAGGGCCTTCTCCAGCCGGGCGCGCAACAGCCCGGGGCTCGTGCCCGCGGCGGCGTCGACGTACAGCGCGACGTCCGGCGTGCCGGGGGCGTACCGGTCGAGGGTGCCGATGCCGGTGTAGAGCCCGCCCTGGATGCCGAAGCCCTCCGCCGTGTCCTGGTCGGTCAGGGCGGCGACGGCCAGGCCGCCCCGGCGTCCGCCCTGGAACTCGGCGGGCAGCACGGTGCCGAGCCGCACGCCGTGGCTCCTCGCGAAGCCCACGTCCATGGCCAGGTGCCCGTCGGCCAGCGCCGCCGCGCTGTTCCCGGCCGTGTACGTCATGTGGGCGACGTCGTCCAGCCGCCGGTCGTAGCCCGAGACGACCGTCTCGACCCGCTTGCCGTCCGGCAGCCGGACCGCGATCGCGGCCAGCCGCTGCCGGACCACCAGACCCGCGCCGGGCGTGCCGCGGACGGTGTCCGTGACCCGCTGCGGGAAGGGCACGAAATCGCGGTTCTGCACGATGTAGTCGGCGCCGAGCGTCCGTTCGATCTGGTGGTCGATGGAGCGGGTCATGGAGGCGCCGGCCACGGACATCCCGCCGACCAGGGCCAGACCCACCATCAGGGCGGCCGCCGTGGCGCCGGTCCGGCGCGGGTTGCGCAGGGCGTTGCGCTGGCTCATCCGGCCCACGGCGCCGAAGAACGCGGGGACCGCCCCGCCCAGCACCCGGATCAGCGGACGCACCAGCAGCGGCCCGGCGATCACGGTCGCGACCAGCGTCAGGACCACGCCGAACCCGAGGAGCGTCACCGCGGTCGCGGTCCTGCCCGCCGCCGCACAGCCCCCGAGCGCGGCCGCACCCGCGGTGCCCAGGACCGCACCCGCGGCCGCGCGGACCCTCAGCGGCCGGCCCACCCCCGCGACCTCGGCGTCCGCGAGGGCCGCCATGGGGGACACGGCCGCGGCACGGCGGGCCGGGAGGCAGGCCGCCACGAACGTCACGCCGACACCGATGACGTACGCCGCGACGGGGGTGGTCCACCCGATCGCCATCTCGGTCGTGCGCAGGTGCATGCCGAAGGCGCCCAGGAGGCGGATGAGACCGGCCGCGAGGCCGATGCCGGCCGCGAGGCCCAGCGTGGAGCCGGCCAGGCCGAGCAGCACGGCCTCGGTCAGCACCGACCGTCGCACCTGCCGCCGGTCGGCGCCCAGCACGCGCAGCAGCCCCAGTTCACGGGTGCGCTGGGCGATCAGCATCGCGAAGGTGTTGACGATCAGGAAGACGCCGGCGAGGACCGCGATCCCGGCGAAGCCCAGCATCACGAACTTGACGATCGCGAGGAACGGGCCGAGGCTCGCGGCGGCCGACTCGGCCTGCTCGCCCGCCGTCCTCACGTCGTACGTCGCGCCGTCCAGCGCCGCCACGACGCGCCGTTTCAGCTCGGGGTCCGAGACCCCCGCGGCGGCGTCGACGGTGACGCTGGTCGCACGGGCCGCCGAGCCGAGCAGCCGGGCCTGCGCGGTGGGCGTGTCGAGGTACAGCAGCGCCGCGCCGGGGTTGGTGGTGGTGAAGGTGGCGACGCCGACCACCCGCACGCGGAACGTGCCCGGCTGCGCCTGTACCGTCAGTACGTCGCCGATCCGCACGTGCTGGTGCGCGGCCGTGTCCGCGTCCAGCAGGGCCTGGCCGGCCCCGTGCGGGGCGTGCCCGGAGGTCAGTTCCACCGGGCTGTGGTCGGTGACCTCCCAGTTGCGGGCGATGGTGGGGGCGCCGGTGGTCGGGCCGACCGGTTCGTTCCTGCTGTCGAGGATCACCACGGTGTCGACCGAGGCCTCCACGTGGGCCGCCGCGACCCCCGGCACGCCGGACAGCCGCCGGGCCAGCGAGGCGGGCACGGTCAGCAGGGCGCCGGTCCGCAGGGGCGACCTCAGCTCCCGCCGGGGCGCCACGGTGACATCGGCCGCGGTCGAGGCGAAGAGCCGGTCGAAGGTGCGGGAGACGGTGTCGGAGAAGATCATGCTGCCCGCGACGAAGGCCACGGACAGCACGACCGCCAGGGCGGACAGCAGCAGCCGCCCCTTGTGGGCGAGGAAGCTGCGCAGCGTCGCCTTGAGCACGCCGCTCAGGCCTCCTCGACGGCGGTGAGGCCCGGGGTGGGCGTGTGGCGGTCGGCCCCGGCGAAGAGGCGCATGCGCTCCAGCACCGCCTCCGCCGTCGGGTGCTCGCGCTCGTCCACGATCCGGCCGTCCGCGAGGTAGAGCACCAGGTCGGAGTGGGCGGCGGCGCCCGGATCGTGGGTGACCATGACGACCGTCTGCCCGAGGCCGTCGACGGCGTCCCGCAGGAAGCCGAGCACCTCCAGGCCCGCCCGCGAGTCCAGATTGCCGGTCGGCTCGTCGGCGAAGATCAGTTCGGGCCGGGAGGCGAGCGCCCGCGCGCAGGCCACCCGCTGCTGCTGGCCGCCGGAGAGCTGCGCGGGCCGGTGCCCGAGCCGGTCCCTCAGCCCGAGGGTGTCGATGACCTGGTCGAGCCACTGCCCGTCGGGCCTGCGGCCCGCGATGTCCATCGGCAGGGTGATGTTCT
Organism: Streptomyces sp. NPDC021356; assembly: GCF_040641015.1. Lineage (NCBI taxonomy): Bacteria > Bacillati > Actinomycetota > Actinomycetes > Kitasatosporales > Streptomycetaceae > Streptomyces > Streptomyces sp. NPDC021356. The sequence goes on from NZ_JBFACU010000012.1 coordinate 91,161, forward strand.
CCAGCGCGTCGAGCGTGGGGATGAGGTTGAACGACTGGAACATGAACCCGATCCGGTCCCGCCGCAGCCGGGTCAGCTCGCGGTCCTTCAGCCCGGTGATCTCGGTGCCGCCGATCCAGACCTGCCCGGCCGACACGGTGTCCAGCCCCGCCAGGCAGTGCATCAGGGTGGACTTGCCGGAGCCGGAGGGGCCCATGACCGCGGTGAACCGGCCGCGGGCGATGTCGACGTCCACCGAGTCCAGGGCGAGTACGGCGCTCTCGCCCGCGCCGTACGCCTTGGTCAGTCCGCGGGCGCGGGCCGCGGAGCCCGCGGCCGGTGCGAGGTCCGGCACCACGGAGGGTGGGGACACGGCGGCCTCCTCAGTGATGTGCCGGTCCGGAATGTCCTGACTCATTCCTTTTCTCTCCCCGGTCGAGCGTAGTGTGACCGACCGCGCGGCCGGTATCCCCCGGAGGGCCGAGCCGGTCCCGCCCCGGCGATGTCCTCCCTGCCCCCTTGCCGCTGCTAGCGGTTCGGCGCTAGCGTCGAACCATGGCGAAGACCCAGCTGAACGTGCGGGTGGACGAGGGCACGGCCCGCGCCGCCCGCGAACGCGCCCTCGCCCGCGGGATGAGCGTCAACCGCTACATCGAGGAACTGGTCCGCCAGGACACCGGAGAGGCCGGCCGCACCTTCGTGGAGGCCGCCGCCGACTTCATGAAGAGCTACGAGGCCGTCTTCGCCGAGGAGTTCGACGGGGCGGCGCCCTCGGCCAGGGCGAGCCGGAGCGCGGACCACGTCCCGGAGGACGATCGCGAAGGGCGTCGCTGAGCCCTTGAGCGACCTGCGCATCGACCTCGCCTGGCTGCTGATGCTCGCCGAGCGCATGACACCCGGGGACCCCCAGGTCACCGACTGGGGTGCCCTCGTCGCCGCGGTGGCACGCCACCGCGCCGAGATCTTCGACGTACCCGTCTACGACTCCCCGCAGGCGCGGGCCGCCGCACTGCTGCAACTGCTCGTGCACGTCCCGGCGCTGGAACGCTCCAACGCGCTGTTCGCCTCCGCGGTGGCGTACGCCTACCTGGTCGCCAGCGGACTGAAGGTCTCCACCTCACCCGAACAGGTGCGCGACCTGGCGCGACTGGTCAAGAGCGGGGACGCCTCGGTGCACGAGATCGCGCGCGAGCTGTGCCGGTGGAGCGTGTGACGTCGGTGGACGTGTGACCGGCTGCTCAGGGTGCCGCCCCGGGGCCGCGTGCCCCGCCGGGTCCGCGCCGCGCGCCGGGCCCGCCCTCCGTGTCCCGCCCGTCCGCGACCGGGCGCCAGGCCGTGCCCAGCGAGCAGTACGAACTCGGCAGGGCCGGACCCCTCTCCGGCAGCATCACCCGGCGGTAGGGACCCAGCTCGAACCCGGCCCCCCGCAGCGCGGCGACCGGATCGCGGGCCACATGGCAGCCGCCGCTCAACGGCGGCCACACCGTGCGGTCCAGGGCCCGCTGGGCGAACCCCATCACCCGGCCGCCGCCCACGCCGTGCTCGAAGAACCGCACCTCGCCGCCCGGCCGCAGCACCCGCCGCGCCTCGGCCAGGGCCCGCGGTACGTCGTGCACACTGCACAGCACCAGCGAGAACACCACCGCGTCGAAGGCCTCGCTCTTGACCGGCAGCGCCTCGGCGCGGCCCGGCACCACGTCGACCGGTACGTCGGCGCGCAGCGCCGCCGCGACGGCCTCCTGCCGCAGCAGGCGCTCCGGCTCGATCGCCACGACTTCCGCGACGCCGCCGGGATAGTGCGCGAAGTTCAGCCCGTTGCCCGCGCCGATCTCGATCACCCGCCCGGTGAGCCCGGCGAGCAGCCGCTCACGCAGCCGCGCCATGCCCAGCCTGGTCTCCGCGGCCACACTGAAGCGGGTGTAGCAGCGGGCGAACAGCGGATGGTGGACGCAGTCCCGCGCGGCCCGGCCGGAGCCCGCGGTGGACCTTGGCGGCATGGCGACCTCCCGGACCGTACGTGCCTACGGTGAGTGTCCCCCGCCCGGCACCCGGGCACGCACGGCGGCCCGGACGCACACACGTGCGCGCCGGACGCCGTGTCGAGGGGAAGGCGCGGGAAAGGGCGCGGTCGGCCCGCCCCGCCCTACCCGAACGGTGCCGGTGCCTCGCGCACCGTGAAGGCCGCCGCGTCCCAGCTCCCGTTGAGGCGGGGCGCGAGCCACCGGTGGGCGCCCGTGCGGAAATCGGCCGGCGCGAGCGCCCCCGCGCCCTCGGGCAGGGCGCCGAGCAGCGGAGCGCCGGCCACCTGCGGAAGGTCGGCGACGTTGCAGCGGGCGGCCAGGTCGGGGCGGGCGGGCCAGCTGCCGATCACCACGCCGAGCAGGTCCAGCTCGCGGTCGCGCAGCTCACGTGCGGTCAGCTCGGTCGTGTTCAGCGTGCCGAGCCCGGCGGCGGTGACCAGGAGCACGGGGGCCCGCAGCAGCCTTGCGGCGTCCGCGAGGGTGCCGCCCGCCGCGTCGAACCGTACGAGCAGGCCGCCGGCCCCCTCCACCAGCACCAGGTCGTGCTCGGTGGCCAGCTTCGCGGCGGCCTCGGCCACCTCCTCCGGACGCACCGGCGTCCGCCCTGCGCGCAGCGCGGCCGTACCCGGAGCCAACGGCTCCGGGTAACGGGCGACCTCACGTGCCGTCACCGGGCCGGCGAGCCGCGCGACCTCGTCGGCGTCCCCCCGCTCGTCCGGGCCCACGCCCGTCTGCGCCGCCTTGAGTACGGCCACCGACCGGCCGGCCGCCACGGCCGCGGCGGCGACGGCCGCCGTCGTGACCGTCTTGCCGACCTCCGTGCCCGTTCCCGTGATCACCAGTACCGGCATCTCATCCCTCTCGCGCCGCCGCGCACACCGCGCGGCCGATCCGTGCCAGGTCCGTGTCGTCGGTGACGTACGGCGGCATCGTGTACACCAGGTCCCGGAACGGCCGCAGCCACACGCCCTCGCGCACGGCGGCCCGGGTCGCCGCCGCCATGTCCACCGGATGGTCGAGCTGCACGACCCCGATGGCGCCCAGCACCCGCACGTCCCGCACGCCCGGCAGATCCGCCGCCGGTGCCAGGCCGTCCCGCAGGCCCGCCTCGATCCGTTCGACCTCACCGAGCCAGTCCTGGCCGAGCAGCAGTTCGATCGAGGCGCAGGCGACGGCGGCGGCCAGCGGATTGCCCATGAACGTGGGGCCGTGCGCCAGCACCGGCACCTCGCCGCGCGAGATCCCGTCGGCCACCCGCGCGGTGCACAGGGTCGCGGCCATCGTCAGGTAGCCCCCGGTGAGCGCCTTGCCCACGCACATCACGTCCGGGGTCACCGCCGCGTGGTCCGCCGCGAACAGCGCGCCGGTGCGGCCGAACCCGGTCGCGATCTCGTCGAACACCAGCAGCACGCCGTGCGCGTCGCACGCCTCGCGCAGCACCCGCAGATAGGCGGGGGAGTGGAACCGCATCCCGCCCGCGCCCTGCACCACCGGTTCCACGATCACGGCGGCCAGTTCGTCCGCGTGCTGTTCGATCAGGTCGCCCAGGTGGGCGGCGTACGCCTCCTCGTACCCGGTCGGTGGCGCGTCCGCGAAGACCTGGCGCGGCAGCACGCCCGACCACAGCTCGTGCATCCCGCCCTCGGGATCGCACACGGACATCGGCTGCCAGGTGTCCCCGTGGTAGCCGCCCCGCCAGGTCAGCAGCCGCCGCTTCTGCGGGCGGCCGAGGGAGCGCCAGTACTGCAGGCACATCTTGACGGCCACCTCGACCGAGACCGAGCCGGAGTCGGCCAGGAAGACGTGTTCGAGACCGTCGGGCGACATGTCGACAAGGAGTTTCGCGAGCCGGACGGCACTCTCGTGGGTGAGCCCGCCGAACATCACATGGCTCATCCGCCCCAACTGCTCGCGGGCGGCCTCGTCGAGCACGGGGTGGCCGTAGCCGTGGATCGCCGCCCACCACGACGACATCCCGTCCACGACTTCGTCACCGGTTCCGTCGGCGAGCTGCAGCTTCAGCCGGACCCCGCTCGCCGACTCCACGACGAGCGGTTCCTGGCGGCCGGGCATCGGGCCGTACGGGTGCCACACGTGCCGCCGGTCGAGATCCAGCAGCTCGGACACGCGCCGGTCGCACCGGTCAGGCATTGGGCGCGAGATCCGTCCCGGCGCCGCGGTGGCGCAGCGCCACCAGGTCGGTGCGGGGTTCGCCGGAGGACGCGGGGGCGGCCGACGCCGCCGGTGCGGCCGTACCGCAGACGTCCCCGCTCTCGTGGGAACCGCACCCGCCGCCCGCGTGCGCACCACAGCCGGGGCCCTCGGCAGGCCCGCAGCCGCCCGCGTGGCCGTCGCGGCCCGCGCCCGCGTGCGCACCGCAGCCGGCCGCGGCCTTCGCCCGGTGCTCCGGCAGGGTCACCTGGTCGGTGCCCTCCACCTCGAAGCCCGCGTCCGCGATCATCTCCAGGTCGGCCCGGCCCGCCTGGCCCTCGGTGGTCAGGTAGTCGCCGAGGAAGATCGAGTTGGCCAGATGCAGGGCGAGGGGCTGCATCGTGCGCAGGTGCACCTCGCGGCCACCGGCGATGCGCACCTCGACGTCGGGGCAGACGAACCGCACCATCGCGAGGATCCTGAGGCACCGCTGCGGGGTGAGGTTCCACTCCTTGGCCAGCGGGGTGCCCTCGACCGGGATGAGGAAGTTGACCGGCACCGAGTCCGGGTCCAGCGCGCGCAGCGAGTGGACGACGTCGACCAGGTCCTCGTCGCTCTCGCCCATCCCGGCGATGAGCCCCGAGCACGCGGACAGCCCCGCCGCGTGCGCCTTGTTCACCGTGTCCACCCGATCGGCGTAGGTGTGGGTGGTGGTGATGTCGCCGTACGTCGACTCGGAGGTGTTGAGGTTGTGGTTGTACGCGTCGGCGCCCGCGGCGCGCAGCCGCTCGGCCTGGCCGTCGGAGAGCAGCCCGAGACAGGCGCACACCTCGACGCCCTCGTTCTGGCCCTTGATCGCCTTGATGGTCTCCGAGACCCGGTCCACGTCCCGGTCCGTCGGCCCGCGCCCGCTGGCCACCAGGCACACCCGCTTGGCCCCGCCGGCCAGCCCGGCCGCCGCGGCCCTGGAGGCGTCGTCGGGCTTGAGCCAGGTGTACTTGAGGATGTCGGCCTTCGAACCGAGCCGCTGCGAGCAGTAGGAGCAGTCCTCGGGGCACAGGCCGGACTTGAGGTTGACGAGATAGTTGAGTTTCACCCGTCGGCCGAACCAGCGGCGGCGCACCTTCCCGGCCGCGGCCACCACATCGAGCAGATCGTCGTCGGAGGTGGCCAGGACGGCCAGAGCTTCCTGACGGGTCGGCAGTTCGCGCCGAAGCCCCTTGTCCACCAGCGTGTTCAGCAGGTCCATGAGAGCCGATCCTGTCCTACGGGGCCGTCCGGGGCCAAGGAGGGTTTGCACAACAGAGACGGTTCGACGTGTGGGTATCGCCACACCATGCGGGGCGTGTCGTACGGCTAGTGTCTGTCCACTGCCTACAAAAGCCCCGGAGGACCCATGGCGTTCGGCTGGATCGACGAACAGGCGGACGCACGCCGCCGCGCCGGGCTCGTACGGACGCTGCGACCCCGCCCGGCCGACTCCCCGCTGCTGGACCTGGCGAGCAACGACTACCTGGGCCTGTCCCGCCATCCGGAGGTCACCGAGGGCGCCGCGGCGGCGGCCCGTGCCTGGGGCGGCGGCGCCACCGGCTCCCGGCTGGTCACCGGCACCACCGCCCTGCACGGCGAACTGGAGCGCGAACTCGCCGCGTTCTGCGGCTTCGAGGCGGCCCTGGTCTTCTCCTCCGGCTACGCGGCCAACCTCGCCGCGGTCACCGCGCTCGCCCCGCACGGTTCGCTGATCGTCTCGGACGCGGGCAACCACGCCTCGCTCATCGACGGCTGCCGGCTGGCCCGCGGCACCACGCAGGTCGTCGCCCACGCGGACCCGGACGCCGTGCGCAAGGCGCTCGGCACGCACGCGGGACAGGCGGTCCTCGTCTGCGACACGGTGTTCTCCGTCGACGGCGACGCGGCACCGCTCGGCCGGTTCGCGCAGGTCTGCCGGGAGCACGGCGCGGGGCTCGTCGTCGACGACGCGCACGGCCTCGGCGTCCTCGGCCCCGGCGGCCGGGGCGCCCCGCACGCGGCGGGCCTCGCGGGCGCGGACGACGTGGTCGTGACGGTCACGCTCTCCAAGTCACTGGGCAGTCAGGGCGGAGCGGTGCTCGGGCCCGCCCGGGTGATCGACCATCTGGTCAACACGGCACGGACGTTCATCTTCGACACGGGGCTCGCCCCGGCGGCGGCGGGAGCGGCCCTGGCGGCGTTGCGCCTGCTGAGCCGCGAGCCGGAGCGCGCGGCGCGGGCGCGGGCGGTCGCGACCGAGCTCCACACGCGCCTGACCGCCGCGGGACTGCGGGCGGTGCGCCCGGAGGCGGCGGTCGTCTCCGTGCGTGCGCCGTCCCCCGAGGACGCCGTGCGCTGGGCGGCGCACTGCCGCGCGGCGGGCCTGGCCGTGGGCTGCTTCCGTCCTCCTTCCGTGCCCGACGGCGTCTCACGGCTCAGGCTGACCGCCCGCGCGGACCTGTCCGCGGCGCAGATCGAACGCGCTGTACGAGTGATCGGCGAGACGCGACCATGAGTCGGCGGACACGGCCGTGGGTCGCCGGAGGGGAGAAGCCCGGGACGCGCCCGGGCGCTGCCGTGAGGGTGATCAGAGCCGGCGGGCCGCGGCGGTGAACTCCGCCCAGCTCCCCGTGGAGAAGAGCAGCGCGGGTCCGTCCGGGGCCTTGGAGTCGCGTACGGCGAGCAGCCCGGCGTACGGCTCGGCGGCAGGCCGGGCTGTCTCGACGCAGTTGTTCGCTCCCGTGCTGTAGCTGCTGCGCAGCCACCGCACGGCGTGCAGATCGGTCGTGGAAGGTACGGTCCGAGGCAGAGCAGACATGGTGCCTCCTTGACGTTTGACGTGGTCGCGCGCCGTCACCTGTCCTGGCGCATCCCCGCGATGAAGTCCAGCGAGTCCTCGATCGACAGGGCATGGAACCGAAGGGTGTCGAAGGCCTCCGTGTAGGCCTCCAGGTCTTCTTTCCGTTCGAGATGGAAGCTACGCGTCAAGTGGTCAAGAACGACCACATCCAGATCAGAAGTGTTCGAAAATGAGAAGATGACGAAAGGGCCGGTCACGCCGATGTGCGCCCCGGCGGCGAACGGCAGGACCTGCAAGGACACTTGGGGCAGCCGCGCCGCCTCGGTCAGCCGCTCCAGCTGCCGGGCCATGATCTCGGGGCCGCCGACCTCCCGGCGCAGCACCGCCTCGTCCAGCACCGCGTTCAGCGTGAGCGGCCGGTCGGACCGCAGCACGGCCTGACGGGCCAGCCGCACCTCCACCAGCGCGTCCAGCCGGTCGTCGTCGAGTCCGTCCACGGCGGCCCGCGTCACCGCACGGGCGTACTCCGGTGTCTGGAGCAGCCCGGGGACGACCGAGGTCTCCAGCGTGCGCATCGCGCTCGCCTGTGACTCCAGACTGATGAAGTCCCGGTACGTCGGGGGCAGTACGCCGCGATAGGCGTGCCACCAGTGGTGCCGGCCGTCGCCGTCGTCGGAGCCCGCCAGCACCAGCAGCAGTTCCCGCAGCTGGGAGTCGCGGACCGCGTAGGCGTCCAGCAGTAACCGCACATCGGCCGGTTTCACCCCACTGGCGCCGGTCTCGATCCGGCTCACCTTCGACTGGTGCCAGCCCACGAGCCGGGCCGCCTCGCCGCTGGTGAGACCCGCGCCGGTGCGCAGGCTGCGCAGTTCGGCTCCGAGCTTGCGGCGGCGCACCGCGGGACCGTGCTGCATGGGACCGGCTCCTCACTACTTTCCCGGAAGGGTGTCAAATACGGTCTCCCGTCGCAGAGTTCACCGCTTCGAGGGACAGATATATGCACATCTCGGTGGATCGCCATCCGGGACCGGCCCGGTGGTGGCAATCTGGCGGCGAACCACCAGTCCGGGACCGTACTCGAAACCATCCGCTCCGTGTCCAACCGCGGTCCCGCGGGAAAGGGACGACGTCGCCATGGCAGACCACCTGGAAGCATCCGTCACTCTGCCGAGCGATCCCGCCTCGGTGGCGGTCGCCCGAAGCTACGCGGTCGGCACGCTGGCGGAGTGGGGCCTGCCGTCGGAGACGGACACCGCGGACACCGTGCGGCTCATCGTCTCGGAACTCGCCACCAACGCCGTACAGCACACCCTCGGCCAGTCGCCCACCTTCAGGGTGGACCTCGTCCTCGACCGCGACGAACAACTGCGCATCGGGGTCACCGACAGCCACCCGCGGTTCCCCAGACGACTGCCGGCCGCTGTCCAGCAGGACAACGGCCGGGGCATGGTGATCATCCGGTGCCTCACCGCGGAGTGCGGCGGCAGGGTGACCGTGCGGCCCACCCGTGAGGGCGGCAAGACGGTCAGCGTGGACCTCCCGTGGCCGGTGCGCCCCCAACCGGTCACGGCGGCGGGACGGCAGGAGCCCTAGGCGTACGGCCCTGTCGGCGGCTTCGTCGGTGTCCCCGACCGCCGCCCGGGGGCGGTGGCGACGCCCGCCGGGACCGCCGCCGCTTCCCGGGCGGGTCAGCTGACCCGGCCGTACCAGACGCTCCTGGTCCAGATCTTCTCCAGCTTCACCACGTCCCCGGTCTTCGGGGCGTGCCAGATCCTGCCCGAGCCGGCGTAGATGCCGACGTGGTAGACGTACGAGCCGGAGTGGAAGAACACCAGGTCTCCGGCCCGGCGGCTCCTGGAGGAGATGTGCCGCGACTTGTTGTATTGCTGCGCGGCCGTGCGGGGCAGCTTCTTGCCCGCCCTCTTGAAGGAGTACAGCGTCAGACCGGAGCAGTCGAACCTGCGCGGGCCCGTTGCGCCCCACTGGTAAGGGGAGCCCTTCTTGGACGCCGCGATCTGCAGCGCCTTCGTCGCCATGGTCGCGGCCGAGGCGTCGGAGGCGACGCCGGGCACCACGATCGAGCCGCCGACGGCGGCGAGGGTCAGGGCCGAGGCCGTGCCGGCCCGGGCCATGAGCGACGGGACACGATTGAGCGCAGTCATGCGCAACCCTTCGTCAGCCGCCTGTGAAGGATGACCTGTCGGATTCGGGCTGGCGAAGTAGCCCGGCCGCCCGCAAGCGGCTTCACCCCAAGGGCTGCTCGGCCCGGTCATGGTGTGACCGTGCCGGCGACCCGTCGTGCTCGGGTCCTCCACTCCTGCCGATCCACTTCCGTCGACCGGTCATCCGGGCGGCGGCAGGACTCGGCGTCCGCCCGGACCGCCCCGCCGTTGTGGCGGGGGCTTGTCGTCAGACAGGGATCTTCACCTATGGATGTCAGAAAATCCCAACGGAACGGGTCCTTTGTGCTGTTACTCACCACTCGCCCGTTCGGGTGGACGGTCGTGCGCTCGAACAACTGTCCGTGCACCCCGCAAGCCCGGGACCAGCAGCGGAAGATGTCGTTCCGCCATCCGGGAACGCGCGCCGTGCAACCCGAACGGCCCTGGAAAAAGAACGTTTGCCTACGCCGAAAGGAGGTACACCATTTGGGCCGTTTCGGCCCTCGTCCGCCGCAGGTGCCGGGGCCCTGCGGCGGACGGGTCCCGCGCCGCCCGCCTCCGGTCGTGCGCGCGGCCCTCATGCAGCAAGCTGGAGGCGGAACTCCGGCCGTTCGACGACCCAGGGGATCTCCATGGCGTTCTTCGCGATGTCCAGGCGGCACCCGCTCCAGCCGCTGTCCGTCACGGACCTGGTGGCGGAGCACGAGCGGCTGCACGAGGAGATCGACCAGTTGCAGCGCGCCCTGACGTCGCACGCCGTCATCGACCAGGCCATCGGGGCGCTGGTGGCCGTCGGGCGCGTCCCGCCGGACGGTGCCTGGCGGGTCCTGCGCGAGGTCTCGCAGCGCACCAACACGAAGGTGCGCACGGTCGCCGAGCACATCCTGAAGTTCGCCCAGGGCGGTGCGCTCTCGGACACCGAGCTGGAGGAGCTGAGGCGGGCGCTCGACCGCCAGGCCGCACGCGGGTCCGCGCGCCGCTGCGCGCCCTGAACAGCCCCGAGCCCTCCCGGCGCGCCGCTCCCTCCCCGCGCCCCGCCCGCGCGCACAGCGCCCCGCCCTGCCCGCGCGCACGGCGCCCGCAGGGCGCGCGCCGAACCGGCTCCGCTGAGCGGAACACCGTACGCCGGTTATCGGATTGGCAAAGAAGGTCAACAACCCCTGTTCTCAGACACCTCACAGCCGGAAGGATCCGCCGTACTCGATTCGCAACGATGTACGGGGAGGTCCCACTTGAGGGTCATGAGACCGAAGAACCGGGCTGTCGCGCTCGGTTCGGCCGGCGCGCTGGTGACGGCGACCCTGATAGCCGGCGCCGTGGCGGCCCCCGCGGCCAGCGCGGACAGCCGCCACGGCCAGGATCGTGAGGCCCGCGGCGCGGCGATCGCCGCGGACCGCGCCGCCAGGACCGGCATCGACTGGCAGGACTGCCCCGCCGACTGGGGGCTGGCCAAGCCCATCCAGTGCGGCTACGTCTCGGTGCCGCTCGACTACGCGCACCCGTACGGCAAGCAGATCAAGCTCGCCGTCGACCGCATCGGCAACACCGGCACCAAGGGTGAGCGCCAGGGCGCCCTCGTCTACAACCCGGGCGGACCGGGTGGCTCCGGCCTGCGGTTCCCGGCCCGGGTCACCGCCAAGAACCCCGTCTGGGCCAATGTGGCCAAGGCCTACGACTTCGTCGGCTTCGACCCGCGCGGTGTCGGCCACTCCACGCCCATCTCCTGCGCGGACCCGCAGGAGTACGTGAAGGCGCCCAAGGCGGACCCGGTGCCCGACTCCGAGGCCGACAAGCGCGCCCAGCGCAAGCTGGCCCGCGAGTACGCCGACGGCTGCTACGACCGCACCGGCCGCGCGATGCTCGAGCAGATGACGACGCCGAACACCGCCCGCGACCTGGACGTCATCCGCGCCGCGCTCGGCGAGAAGAAGATCAACTACCTGGGTGTCTCCTACGGCACCTACCTCGGGGCCGTCTACGGCACGTTGTTCCCGGGCCACGTGCGCCGGATGCTCGTCGACAGCGTCGTCAACCCGGCCCAGGAGAACATCTGGTACGAGGCCAACCTCAACCAGGACATCGCCTTCGAGGGCCGCTGGAAGGACTGGCAGGACTGGGTCGCCAAGAACGACGCCAGCTTCCACCTGGGCACCAACCGCGCCGCCGTCCAGGCCAAGTGGCTCCAGCTGCGCGCCACCGCGAAGCAGCACCCGATCGGCGGAGTGGTCGGCCCGGCCGAGCTGCTCGGCTTCTTCCAGACCGCCCCGTACTACGACTCCTCCTGGGTGCCGGTGGCGACGGCGTTCAGCAAGTACTTCGCCGGTGACGCCCAGCCGCTGATCAACGCCGCCGCCCCCGACATGAGCGACATCGCGGGCAACATCGCCACGGAGAACAGCAACGCGGTCTACACCGCCGTCGAGTGCGCCGACGCCAAGTGGCCCACCAGCTGGCACAAGTGGGACCGGGACAACACCCGGCTCAACGCCCAGTACCCGTTCCTGACCTGGTCCAACGCATGGATGAACCTGCCGTGCGCCACCTGGCCGGTCAAGCAGCGGACCCCGCTGGACGTCAAGACCGGCAAGGGTCTGCCGCCGGTCCTGATCGTGCAGTCCACACGCGACGCCGCCACCCCGTACCCGGGCGCCGTCGAGCTGCACAAGCGCTTCAAGGGCTCCCGGCTGATCACCGAGAAGGACGCGGGCTCCCACGGCGTGACCGGTCTGGTCAACCCGTGCATCAACGCGCGGGTGGACGCCTACCTGCTCACCGGCGAGGTGGACCGGGCGGACGTGACCTGCGGTCCGCACGCGACGCCGAAGCCGTAACACCGGGCACCGCGCGCGAAGGGGCGGCCGGATCTCCCGGCCGTCCCTTCGGTACGTCCGCCACACCGCCGGCCTGGCCCCCGGCCGCCGGTGAGCGGGTCAGCGGGGCCGCGGGAACCTGCGTTCCCTGCCGCTCTCGGCGACGGCGGCCTGCTCGGCCTTGGCCACGGCCGCGTACTGATCGACGTACTCCTGCCCGGACAGGGACAGGACGGCGTACATGATCTCGTCGGTGACGGCGCGCAGGATCGCCTTCTCGTCCTCCATCCCGGCGTAGCGGGAGAAGTCCAGGGGGCGGCCGAAACGGATGACCACGGGGTGGATCCTCGGGACGACCCGGCCCGGGGGCTGCGCCTCGAACGTGCCGATCATCGCGCAGGGGATCACCGGCACCCCGGCCTTGAGCGCCAGCACCGCGACACCGACCTTGCCCTTGTAGAGGCGGCCGTCGTGCGACCGGGTGCCTTCCGGATAGATACCGAGGAGTTCGCCCCTGCCGAGCACCCCGAGGCCCTCACGGACGGCGGCGCGGCCGGCCTCCTTGCCGGACCGGTCGACCGGGATCTGCCCGGCGCTGCGGAAGAACGCGGCGGTGAGCCGGCCCTTGAGGCCGGGGCCGGTGAAGTACTCGGCCTTCGCCAGGAAGGTGATGCGCCGCTTGAGGATCGCGGGCATCAGGAAATGGTCCGAGAAGGACAGGTGGTTGCCCGCCACGATGGCCGGACCCGTCTCCGGCACGTGCTCCAGCCCCTCGATGCGCGGCCGGAAGAACAGCCTCAGCAGGGGACCCAGCAGGACGTACTTGAGCAGGTGGTAGAACACGGCTCGCCCCTCACTCACAGGCCCGCGCGCGTCCGCGGCCGTCCATGACCGCGTCCGGCGGGACGCATCCCGGCCCTCCGACTTTACTGACGCACGGTCAGCCGGGTGCCCCACACGGACGGACCGATCGCCGTGGAGTTCGCGGGCAGTCGGGTGAGGAGCGGATCGCGGCACTGCTCGGCATGCCGGGCGGGCCCCTGGCGGACGCCTGTCCGCTCACCGGAGGGCGCACGGCGGCTCCTGCGGCGCGGTGCCTGCCGGGTGCCGCCTGCCCGGCGTCGTACCGTGGAGGGCATGGCTCCTCCGCTTCCCGGTCCGCTGGAGCACCTGGCACCGCTGCTCAGCCATTACGGCTACCTGGCCGTCGGTGGCGTCGTCCTCGTGGAGGACTTCGGCATCCCCGCACCCGGCGAGACGATCCTGATCGCGGCCGGCGTCTACGCCGGAGCGGGCGAGCTGAACGTCGTGGCGGTGGCCCTGATCGCGTTCGCCGCCGCCGTCATCGGTGACAACATCGGCTACCTGATCGGCCATTTCGGAGGACGTGCCTTCGTCCACCGCTGGGGCAGGTACATCTTCCTGACGCCGAAGAGGTTCGAGGCGGCCGAGCGGTTCTTCACCCGGCACGGCGGCAAGATCGTCACGGTGGCCCGCTTCATCGAGGGGCTGCGCCAGGCCAACGGCATCATCGCGGGCACCACGGGGATGCACTGGCTGCGCTTCCTCGCGTTCAACGCCCTCGGCGCGGCCCTGTGGGTGGGGCTGTGGGTCTCCCTCTCCTACTTCGCGGGCACGCACATCAACGCCGTGTACGACACCGTCAAAAGGTACGAGGTGTACGTGCTGGTGGCGGTCGGTGTCCTCGTCGTCGCGCTGATCGTCCGGCACCTGCTGCGGCGCCGGCGGCACCAGGAGGACTGAGCGCCTGGGGCGCCTCGGCCCCCCGCGGGACGGGGGGCGCCTCCTCGGGCGGCCGGCCCCTCCGTACGATGGGCCCATGACATCCGGCGCCCGCACCCGCTCCCCGCAGCGCCGTGCCCGGCGGATGCTGCTCGTCCTGGCCGTGCTGGCCGGGGTGCTGGCCATGCACGGACTGGCGCCCGGTGGGATGTCCGCACCGGGACACCACGGGGCGATGACTCCCCAGAGCGCGATGACTTCCCAGAGCGCGATGGGCCACCGGGGCGCGAGGGGCGATCAGGGCGCGACGGCAGTGCCCGCGCGGTCGGCGTCCGCGCCCGCTCACTCCCTGTCCGTGCGGTCCATGCCGTCCGTGGGGCCGGTGCGGTCCGTGCCCGTGCACCGCGCCGGGGACGCCTGCCGGCACCTGTCCGACCCGGGCCCGGGCGGTACGGCCGCGCAGCACGCGGACGGGACCTGCGCGGCGGCCGGCACCTCCACGGGGTACACGCCGCCCGCCCCGCTGTCCGCGCCGGCTCCCGCCGCCGTACCGCCGGCGGCGCTCCGCGCCGGTCCGGCCGCCCGTGCCGTCGACGGCCGGGCCCCGCCCGACCTGTCCGAATTGCAGCTCCTGCGGATCTAGAGGCACCCGCACGGCATCCCGCTGAGGGCTGGCGTGCTCCGGTCCCGCACACGATCCGCCGTTCCCGCGCGCCCGCGCGCGGGCGTTCCGAGGAGCTGTATTTCCGATGGCAGTTCGCCGTACCCGTCTTCGCCCCGCCGCCGTCCGCCCCATCCCTCACGGCCGTCCCGCTGTCCGGCGTGGCGCCGGGCTGGCCGCGGCGGTGACCGCCGCCCTGGTGCTGACCGCCTGCGGCGGCAGCGACACCTCCCCGTCCGCCGGCTCCGGCCACGGCGGCGGGTCCACCGCCCACCCCTCGGCCGCCCACCCCTCCGCGGCTCCCTCGACGGGCCGGGCCGGCGCCCACAACGCGCAGGACGTGACGTTCGCGCAGGAGATGATCCCGCACCACCGGCAGGCGGTGGCCATGGCCGCCCTCGCGCCGTCACGCGCCGGGTCGCAGCAGGTCAGGGATCTCGCCGCCAGGATCAGGAAGGCCCAGGACCCGGAGATCGCGACGATGGCAGGCTGGCTGAGGTCCTGGGGCGCGACCGTCCCGGACACCGGCGCCACGGGCATGGACGGCATGCCAGGCATGGACCACTCGGGCTCCGGCCACTCCGCTTCCCCGATGCCCGGCATGATGTCGGACACCGACATGGACGAGTTGGGCAAGCTCTCCGGGAAGGCCTTCGACCGGGCGTTCCTGCGGATGATGGTCGGCCATCACGAGGGCGCCGTCGCCATGGCGCGTACGGAGCGGGACAAGGGCGCCGACAGCGCGGCCACCGCACTGGCGAAGTCGGTCATCACCTCGCAGTCCGCCGAGATCGGCGAGATGAGGAAGGCGCTCGGCGGCCGGTAGGCCAGCCCTCCTCCGGGACGGCCGGCCGCACCGGCGGCCGTCCCGGAGCCACCCATCGCAAAGACCGTGCCCTCCACGCGGAAAAACCGAGTCAGCCATCGGAGAGACCGAGTCACCCGCGCGGAAAAACCGATCCACCCATGTGGAAAAGGAGACGGTCACACCGAGCAGGAATACCCCAGGGGGGTATTACGTTCCTGACTTGCGCAGCCGCATCGACAGGGGAGCGACGATGGAACACCACTCGGCCCACGAGCACGTACACCACCACGCACACCACCACTCCGCGGGCGGACAGGCCGGTCCCACCTCCTGGCGCATGGCCGCGCAGGCCACTCTGCACTGCCTGACCGGCTGCGCCATCGGCGAGGTGCTGGGCATGGTCATCGGCACGGCGGCCGGGCTGCACAACGCCGCCACGGTCGTCGTCTCCGTCGCGCTCGCCTTCGTCTTCGGGTACGCGCTGACCATGCGAGGCGTCCTGCGCGCGGGCGTTCCGCTGCGGCAGGCGGTCAAGGTCGCGCTGGCCGCCGACACCGTCTCCATCCTGGTCATGGAGCTGATCGACAACACCGTGATGGTGGGCGTGCCCGGCGCCATGGACGCCGGCCTGGCCGACGCCCTGTTCTGGGTCTCGCTGGTCCTCTCCCTCGTCCTCGCCTTCCTGCTGACCACTCCCGTCAACCGGTGGATGATCGGCCGGGGCAAGGGCCACGCGGTGGTGCACGCCCACCACTGACCCGGACGCCGGTCACGGATAGCGGCGGTCGTCCGGACGCGTCGTCCCGCTCACCGGCCCGGTGTCGGTCCCGCCGTACCGCGCGACGCGCTGGTTGTGCCGGTGGTGCGTGGCGGCGCCGGCCAGCAGGGACAGACCGAGGCAGAAGAGCAGGGCGAGCGCGAGTCCGGCGCTGAAGATCGCGAGGGTGTTCATCGTGACGATGTTGTTGCCCAGTATGGACACCGTGTAGTGGGGTCCGCCCGCGAGGTTGCCGGCGATCGCAAGACCGGTGAAGGCGCCTGTGGCCGCGAGGAGGAGCAGGCCGATGAGCAGCATGGGAGTCATCTCCTCAGAAAGTGCCGTCACCGCTCGGGTACCCGCATCCTCGGCGGGCCAACGACCGCACATGCCCGCAGGGGCCCCCGCGCGAGGCCCGGTGCAGTGCCCTCGCAAGACGTGTGCGGCAGGTGCGGTGCCGCCCCGGTCGGGTACCCGGCCGGAGCAGTGCGGTGAACGGCATCGCAGGATCCGACGAAGGGAGGCGTCATGGCCCAGCACGTACGCGACATCATGACCAGCCGACTGGTGACGGTGGAGCCGCAGACCTCGGTCACGGCGGTGGCCCAGAAGATGCGCGACGAGGACATCGGGATCGTCCTGGTCACCGAGGGCGAGGAGCTGCGCGGCCTGGTCAGCGACCGCGACCTCGTGGTGCGCTCGCTGGCGGACGGCGGCGACCAGGAGCAGCGGACCGTCGCCTCCGCGTGCAGCGGCGACCTCTTCACCGTGGGTCCCGACGAGGAACTCGACCACGCGGTGGAGCTGATGCGGGAGCACTCCGTGCGCCGCGTCCCGGTGGTCGACCACGGGCACCCGGTGGGGATCGTGTCCATCGGTGACCTGGCCATCGAGCGGGACCCGGGCTCCGCGCTCGGGGACATCAGCGCGGCACGGCCCAACGAGTAGGGCCGCGACGGCCCCTGGGGGCGCCCCGAGCGGGGCGCCCCCGGCCGCGCCCGCCCCGGCCGCGCCCGCCCCGGGCCAGGGAGGAGACAAGGGAGGCAAGGGGGGGAGGAGGCAACGGCGCGAGCAGGCCAGGACGGCCGCCAGGAGTCCGGCACCTTCGCCGTCAGGAGGCCAGTCAGGAGGCCGGTGCCTGCGCCGTCAGGAGGCCAGCACCTTCGCCAGGGAGTCCAGCGCGGAGCGCAGTTCGTCCTCGGTGACGGTCAGCGGCGGCGCCAGCCGGACCGTGGACCCGTGGGTGTCCTTGACCAGGATCCCCTCCCGCATCAGCCGCTCGCTGATCTCCCGGCCGGTGCCGATGGCCGGGTCCACGTCGACGCCCGCCCACAGACCGCGGGAGCGGAAGCCCACCACGCCCTTGCCGACCAGGTCGGTCAGCCCGTCGCGCAGGACCACGCCCAGCGCGGCGGCCCGGCGCTGGAACTCGCCCGTCTCCAGCAGTTCGACCACCGCCGTGCCGACCGCCGCGGCCAGCGGATTGCCGCCGAACGTCGACCCGTGCTCGCCGGGCCGCAGCACACCGAGCACCTCCCGGCTGCCCACCACCGCCGACACCGGGACGATGCCGCCGCCCAGCGCCTTGCCGAGCAGTACGACGTCCGGCACCACGCCCTCGTGCTCCACGGCGAGCGTGCGTCCGGTGCGGCCCAGGCCCGACTGGATCTCGTCGGCGACGAAGAGGCAGCCCGCCCGGCGGGTCAGCTCGCGCACCCCGGCGAGGTAGCCGTCGTCGGGCACGATCACCCCCGCCTCGCCCTGGATGGGCTCGATCAGCACGGCGGCCGTGGTCTCGTCGACCGCCGCCTCCATCGCCGCCAGGTCGTTGTAGGGGACGATCCGGAAGCCCGGTGTGAACGGCCCGAAGCCCGCGCGTGCCGTCTCGTCCGTGGAGAAGCCGACGACGGTCGTCGTCCGGCCGTGGAAGTTGTCCGCGGCGACCACGATCGTCGCCCGGTCGGCGGGGACGCCCTTGACGTCGTAGGCCCACTTGCGGGCCACCTTGATGCCGCTCTCCACCGCCTCGGCGCCGGTGTTCATGGGCAGCACCATGTCCTGCCCGGTCAGCTCCGCCAGCCGCTCGGCGAACTCGGCGAGCCGGTCGTTGTGGAAGGCCCGGGAGGTGAGGGTCAGCCGGTCGAGCTGGTCGCGGGCCGCCCCGATCAGGGCCGGGTGGCGGTGGCCGAAGTTCAGGGCCGAGTAACCCGCCAGCATGTCGAGGTAGCGGCGCCCTTCGACGTCCTCCACCCAGGCGCCCTCGGCCCGGGCGACGACCACGGGCAGCGGGTGGTAGTTGTGCGCGAGCACCGGCTCCTCCGCCCGGATCAGCTCGTCGGAGGTGCGGGTGCGTACGGGTGCGGTCATGAGCGGATCTCCTGGGTGCAGCACTTGATCCCGCCGCCGGCCTTGTGGAACTCCGACAGGTCGAGGGGGACGGGCAGGTAACCGAGGTGCGCGAGCCGGTCGGCGAGCGCGGTCGCGCCGGGCGAGAGGAACACGTGCAGTCCGTCGGAGACGGAGTTGAGCCCGAAGGCCGCCGCGTCCTCCTGCGTGGCGATCACCGCGTCCGGGTACAGCCGGGCCAGTACCTCCCGGCTGCCGGGCGAGAACGCCGGCGGGTAGTAGGCGATGTTGTCGTCGTCGAGGACGAACAGCGCCGTGTCGAGATGGTAGAAGTACGGGTCCACCAGGGTCAGGCCGATCACCGGCACGCCCAGGAACTCCTGGGCCTCGCGATGGGCCTCACGGGTGGTGCGGAAGCCGGTGCCGGCGAGCAGCCAGCGGCCGGCCGGCACGAAGTCCCCCTCGCCCTCGCACACCGACTCGGGCCGGTGGACGACGAAACCGGCCGACTTGAACCAGGTGTCGTAGGGAAGGGACTCCGGACGCCGTTCGGGCGCCTTGAAGAGGGAGCCGAAGACACGGCCGCCGACGACGACCGCCGCGTTGGCGGCGAAGACCATGTCCGGGAGGCCGGGGACGGGCGGCACCGTCTCGACGGTGTGGCCGTGGGCGCGGTAGGCGTCGGTCAGCGCCTGCCACTGGGCCCGGGCGAGTCCGGTGTCCACGGGACGGTCCGGATGCATCCAGGGGTTGATCGCGTACTGCACGGCGAAGTGTCTGGGTTCGCAGACGAGGAAGCGCCGCCGGCGCGGCACACGGGTTTCGGGCACAGAGGGGTTCCTCCGCTTCCTGGGGGCGTCGACTCAGGGTTGACACCACGGTAGAAAGGGACGGATACGACCGACAAGGAACGAAACCTGCGTGTTGAAGCAGTGATGCTGCGTCTTACCGGCTCTCAGCGCACGTCTGCTGCGTCCTCCGGGGCGGGCTGGCTGGCCCCCGCCTCCGGGCTGTCCGGCAGCAGGTGGGAGAGCACCAGCACGCTGATCGTCTTGCGGATGAACGGCTCGACCCGGATCCGCTCCAGTACCTCCTCGAAGTGCTCCACGTCCCGCGCCCGCACGTGCAGCAGCGCGTCCGCGCCGCCGGTCACCGTCATCGCCGCCGTGATCTCCGGATGGTTGCGCACCACCTCCGCCAGCCGCCGGGGCGGCGCCGCGCCCTCGCAGTACACCTCGACGTACGCCTCCGTGCGCCAGCCCAGCGCCGAGGGCTTCACCGTCGCCGTGAACCCGGTGATCACCCCCGTGTCGCGCAACCGGTCCACCCGGCGTTTGACGGCCGTCGCGGACAGCCCGACGGACGCCCCGATCTCCGCGAAACTCGTACGGGCGTTCGCCATCAGCGCGGTGAGGATCTTGCGGTCCAGTTCGTCGAACGGCGTCGGCCTGCTGTTCATGTCCGCACTGTATCCAGCGCGAACACCCACGCCGCCCACCACCGACGCCGTCCGGCACGAACGTCCGCGCCCGCCACATGTCCAGGCACGCCGTTCGCCCCTACACTCCACGTTCATGCTGCGCGCCCTCGCCGTCGACGACGAACGCCCCTCCCTGGAGGAACTGCTGTACCTGCTCGGCGCCGACCCCAGGATCGAGGGCGTCGAGGGCGCCGGGGACGCGACCGAGGCCCTGCGCCGCATCAACCGGGCCCTGCAGTGCGGACCCGACGGCCCCGACGCGATCGACGTCGTCTTCCTCGACATCCAGATGCCCGGCCTCGACGGCCTCGACCTGGCCCGGCTGCTCACCGGGTTCGCCGAGCCGCCGCTGATCGTGTTCGTCACCGCCCACGAGGACTTCGCCGTGCAGGCCTTCGACCTCAAGGCCGTCGACTACGTCCTCAAACCCGTCCGCGCCGAACGCCTCGCCGAGGCCGTCCGCCGCGCCGACGAGCTGCGCCGCACCGCCGTACGGGTCCCCGTCGGCGAGCCCGACCCCGACCAGTTACCCGTGGAGCTCGGCGGCGTGACCCGCTTCGTCGCCGTCGACGACATCACCCACGTCGAGGCGCGGGGCGACTACGCCCGGCTGCACACCGCCAGGGGCAGCCACCTCGTCCGCATCCCGCTGTCCGCGCTGGAGGAGCGCTGGCGCTCGCGCGGCTTCGTCCGCATCCACCGCCGCCACCTCGTCGCCCTGCGCCACATCGGCGAACTCCGCGTGGACGCGGGCTCGGTGAGTGTCCTCATCGGCACCGAGGAACTCCAGGTCAGCCGCCGCCACGCCCGCGAACTGCGGGACCTGCTGATGCGCCGCACCGCGCGCTAGGGGGACGCCCACCATGCCGCAGGACCCCGCCGAACGCCGCGTCACCGTCACCGGCCCGCCCCGCCGCACCCGCCGCGCCACCGGCCACTACCGCCCGCGCACCGAGATCGACGAACAGACCACCCTCGGCCACACCTACGTCCGCTCCCTCATGCGCACCCAACTGCGCACCGCGCTCACCGTCCTCGGCGTGCTCGTCCTGCTCGTCGGCCCGCTGCCCCTGGTGTTCGCCGCGGCCCCCGACGCCCGCCGCCTGCGCTGGGCGGTCCTCGGCTTCTGCCTCTACGCCCCCCTCGTCCTGCTCGCCCGCTGGTACGTGCGCCGCGCCGAACGCAACGAACGCGACTTCGTCCGCCTGATCGAGGACCGCTGAGGCCGCACCCCCGTGAACTCCGCCTACACCGTCCCCGCCGTCGCCCTCGTCGTCGTGGCCACCGTCCTCGTCGGCGCCTTCGGCCTGCGCATGTCCCGGACCACCTCCGACTTCTACGTCGCCTCCCGCACCGTCGGCCCCCGCCTGAACGCCGCCGCCATCAGCGGCGAGTACCTCTCCGCCGCCTCCTTCCTCGGCATCGCCGGGCTCGTCCTCGTCCAGGGCCCCGACATGCTGTGGTACCCGGTCGGCTACACCGCCGGCTACCTCGTCCTGCTCCTGTTCGTCGCCGCCCCGCTGCGCCGCTCCGGCGCCTACACGCTGCCCGACTTCGCCGAGGCCCGGCTCGCCTCCCAGGGCGTGCGGCGACTGGCGGGCGCCTTCGTCGTCGGCGTCGGCTGGCTGTACCTGCTGCCCCAGCTCCAGGGCGCGGGACTGACGCTCGCCGTCCTCACCGCGGCGCCCGACGCCCTCGGCGCGCTCGTCGTGGCCGCCGTCGTGGTGGTCACCGTCGCCGCGGGCGGCATGCGCAGCATCACCTTCGTCCAGGCCTTCCAGTACTGGCTGAAACTGACCGCCCTGCTCGTCCCCGCGCTCTTCCTGCTCCTCGCCTGGCAGGGCGACGGCGCACCCCGCCACGCCTTCGACGAACCCGCCGCCTTCCGCGAGCGGCGCACAGTCCGCGTCGACGCCACCCTCGACCTGCGGCTGGAACGACCGCTCACCGTCACCGTCCACGGCACCGTCGACGACCGCCCCCACCATGGCGAGAGCGTGACCCTGCCCGCCGGAACCCACCACGTCGCCCACAGCACCCGCCTCACCTTCGCCCGGGGGGCCCGGGTGCCCGCCGCCGACCGGGCCGGCACCGGCGCCCTGTCCACCACGCTCGCCGCGAGCCGCGAGGAACGCCCGCTGTACGCCACGTACGGACTCATCCTCGCCACCTTCCTCGGCACCATGGGCCTGCCGCACGTCGTCGTCCGCTTCTACACCAGCCCGCACGGCGTCGCCGCCCGCCGCACCACGGTGGCCGTGCTCGGCCTGATCGGCGCCTTCTACCTGCTGCCCCCGCTCTACGGCGCCCTGGGCCGCCTCTACGCCCCCGAGCTGGCAGTCACCGGCAACGCGGACGCCGCCGTGCTGCTGCTGCCCGACCGCATGATCGGCGGCCTCGGCGGCGACCTGCTCGGCGCGCTGGTCGCGGGCGGTGCCTTCGCCGCGTTCCTGTCCACCGCCTCCGGACTGACCATGGCCGTGGCCGGGGTGCTCACCCAGGACGTGCTGCCCTCACGGGGCCCGCTGCCCGCCCGCGGCGTACGGCACTTCCGGCTCGGCACGGTGCTCGCGATGGCCGTGCCGCTGGCCGCGAGCGTCCTGGCCGGCGGGCTGCCCGTGGCCGACGCCGTCGGCCTCGCCTTCGCCGTGTCGGCCTCCTCCTTCTGCCCGCTGCTCGTCCTCGGCATCTGGTGGCGGCGGCTCACCCCGCCCGGTGCGGCGGCCGGGATGGTGGCCGGCGGCGGGGCCGCGCTCGTCGCCGTCGCCGCCACCATGGCCGGCTTCCCGGACACCGGCCCGCTGCACGCGCTGCTGGCCTGGCCCGCCCTGTGGTCGGTGCCGCTGGGCTTCCTCACCATGGTGCTGGTGTCCCTGGCCACCCCGGGCCGGATACCGGCCGGTACGGCGGCCGTGCTGGCCCGCTTCCACCTGCCCGAGCAACCGGACGCGGAGGCGAAGACATGAGCGGCTTCCTCGCCGGGCTGTGCGTCGCCGTCCTGCCGCTGCTGGCCGCCGGGTTCTGGCTGGGCCGGCGCACCGCCCGCCCGCGGCACCTCGGCGGGCTCGGCACACCCGTCGAGCACGCCACCTTCCAGACCCTGCACACCGCCTCCCTCGCGGCACCCCCGCTGCGGGCCGGCCTCACCGAGGAGACCGCCCGCAAGGCGGCCCGCCGGCTGCGCTCACTGCTCGGCACCGACGCGCTCTGCCTCACCGACGACACGCGGGTGCTGACCTGGGACGGAACCGGCGCCCATCACCGCGACGAGATCATGGACCGCCTCACCGGCGCCCTGGACACCGGCCGCGGCGAGGCGTTCCCGCTCGCCTGCCGGACACAGAACTGCCCGGTGCGCTGGGCGGTCGTCGCCCCGCTCACCGTCGACGACCGGGTGCACGGCGCCCTCGTCGCCTGCGCGCCGCGCGAGTCCGCAGTCCTGGTGCGCGCCGCGGCCGAGGTCGCCCGCTTCGTGTCCGTCCAGCTCGAACTGGCCGACCTCGACCGCTCCCGCACCCGGATCGTCGAGGCCGAGATCAAGGCCCTGCGCGCCCAGATCTCCCCGCACTTCGTCTTCAACTCGCTCGCGGTGATCGCCTCGTTCGTCCGCACCGACCCCGAGCGCGCCCGCGAGCTGCTGCTGGAGTTCGCCGACTTCACCCGCTACTCGTTCCGCCGGCACGGCGACTTCACCACGCTCGCCGACGAACTCCACGCCATCGAGCACTACCTCGCGCTGGTACGGGCCCGCTTCGGCGACCGCCTCGCCGTCACCCTGCAGATCGCACCCGAGGTGCTGCCGGTCGCCCTGCCCTTCCTGTGCCTGCAGCCGCTCGTGGAGAACGCCGTCAAGCACGGCCTGGAGGGCAAGGCCGGCACCTGCCGCATCCGCATCACCGCGCAGGACGCGGGCGCCGGGGCCGTGGTCGTCATCGAGGACGACGGCGCCGGCATGGACCCCGGCCTGCTGCGCCGCATCCTCGCCGGGGAGGACAGCCCCTCCGGCGGCATCGGACTGTCCAACGTCGACGACCGGCTGCGCCAGGTCTACGGCGACGACCACGGCCTGGTCGTCGAGACCGCGCCGGGCGCGGGCATGAAGGTCATCGTCCGGCTGCCCAAGTACCGGCCGGGCGTGCACTCGGGGCGGCTAGGGAGCCTGACCGGGGAGTGAGCGGCGGGGCGGGGGACGGGCTCAGGTGCCGTGGGAGGCGATCATGCCCAGAGTGGCCAGGCCCAGCACGACCCAGCCGAACCACAGCCAGCCGTTGCCGCCGAGCGCCACCGTGTACGCCGTCACCGCGACCAGGGCGCCGACGGTGAGCACCCCCATCGCTCTCGTGGAACCGTCCGTCGAGCCGGGCATCGGCACCCTCCTCCAGGTCCGTCCTGCCTCCATGGTGCCCCGGTTCCGCCGTCAGGGAGGCGGTGGTGCGCGCAAAGGCCGGACGCGACGGGGGAGCGGTCAGTTGCTGCGTGCGTCGAGCGAGGCCAGATAGGCGTTGTAGGCGGCCAGCTCCTTGTCGCCGTCGCGCTCGGCGGCCCGGTCCTTGCGCTTGGCCTGCCGCTGCTCGGAGCGGTACCACTGGAACAGCAGCGCGAGGAGCACCAGCACCGAAGGCACCTCGCTGAACGCCCAGGCGATGCCGCCCGCCGCGGTCTGGTCGGAGAGGGCGTCGATGCCGAGCGAGGCGGGCGGGTTGCGGAAGGTGTCCACCATGGGGGTCGACCCCATCATCAGCGCGATGCCGAAGAAGGCGTGGAACGGCATCCCGGCGAACAGCTCCAGCATCCGCATCAGGTAGCCCGGCCGGTGCGGTCCCGGGTCGATGCCCATGATCGGCCAGAAGAAGGCCACTCCCACGGCGAGGAAGTGCACCATCATCGCGATGTGCCCCGCCCTGGACCCCATCAGGAAGTCGAAGATCGGCGTGAAGTACAGCGCGTACAGGCTGGCGACGAACAGCGGGATGGTGAACGCGGGATGCGTGATCACCCGGACGTAGCGGCTGTGCAGGAGGGCCAGCAGCAGCTCGCGCGGCCCCTTGCGGCCCCGGACCGCCGCCACCGGCAGTGCCCGCAGCGCCAGCGTGATCGGCGCGCCCAGCAGGATCAGGATGGGCGAGAGCATGCTGATGACCATGTGCTGGACCATGTGCACGCTGAACATGACCATGCCGTAGTCGTTCAGCTTGGTGCACATCACGAGCGCCACGGTCAGCACCCCGACGACGTACGCGATCGTGCGGCCCACCGGCCAGGAGTCACCGCGCCGCCGCAGCCGCACCACACCCCAGCCGTAGAGGCCGAGACCGAGCAGGCAGGCGGCGAGGAAGAACGGGTCCGCGGACCATTCGAGGCCGCGTCCCAGCGTGAACGGCGGCAGATCCATGGTCATGCCGTGCCCGCTGTGATCCATCCGCCGGCTCCTGATTCGTGGGGGTGTGCGCTGTCCGACCACAGCTGTGGGTGTCCGTGGCCGTCTGTCCCCAGCTGTCTGTCCGCACCCAGACTAGAGCCGCCCCCGGTCGCGCTCGCGACCGGGGGCGGCTCGGGCCGGACGTGTTCTACAGCACGCACTCCGCCTCGGCGTACCGGTCGGCGGGCACCGTCTTCAGCGTCTCCACGGCCTCGGCCAGCGACACCATCACGATGTCCGTGCCGCGCAGCGCCGTCATCCGGCCGAACTCGCCGCGGTGCACGGCCTCCACTGCGTGCCAGCCGAACCGCGTGGCCAGCACCCGGTCGTACGCCGTCGGGGTGCCGCCGCGCTGGACGTGTCCGAGGATGACCGGCCGGGCCTCCTTGCCCAGGCGCTGCTCCAGCTCCACCGAGAGCTGCCGGGCGATGCCGGCGAACCGCTCGTGGCCGTAGATGTCCTTGCCGCCCTCGTCGAAGTCCATCGTGGCGGGCAGCGGCTTGGCGCCCTCGGCGGCGACCACGATCGCGAACCGCTTGCCCGCCTCGAACCGCTCGCCGACCTTCTTCGTCAGCTCCTCGATGTCGAAGGGCCGTTCGGGGACGACCACGGCGTGGGCGCCGGCCGCCATCCCGGACTGCAGTGCGATCCAGCCGGTGTGGCGGCCCATGACCTCCACGATCAGCACCCGCTGGTGGGACTCGGCGGTGGTCTTCAGCCGGTCCAGGGCCTCGGTGGCGACGGTCACGGCGGTGTCGAAACCGAAGGTGACGTCGGTGACCGCGATGTCGTTGTCGATGGTCTTGGGCACACCGACGATGGGCAGGCCGTTGTCGGACAGCAGCCGGGCCGCCTTCAGGGTGCCCTCGCCGCCGATCGGGATGATGGCGTCGAGCCCCAGCTCCTCGACGTGGCCCCGGGCCCGCTCCACCCCGTCCCGCAGGTGCTCGGGCCGGACCCGGGAGGAGCCGAGGATGGTGCCGCCACGGGCCAGGATGCCGCCCACGGCGTCGAGGTCGAGCTTGAGGTAGTCGCACTCCAGGAGGCCCTTCCAGCCGTCCCGGAAGCCGATGACCTCGTCGCCGTGGTCGGCGACGGCGCGGTGCACGACGGACCGGATGACGGCGTTCAGGCCGGGGCAGTCGCCGCCGGACGTGAGGACACCAATGCGCATAGCCCGAACAACCTTCTCCACGTGGGCCGGGACCGGACCGCGCTGTCCGGCTCGATCCCGGCCACCCTACCGGCGACAGGGGGTGGTGCCGTACGGGCCGTCCGGCTGGTGGACGCGGGTGCACAAGTGAGCGGATGCGTCGTCAGGCGGGCCCGGTGACGAGCCTGGCGGACCCGCCTTGCGGGGAGCTTGCGACGGGCTGGAGCGCGGAGGGCGTACGGCCGATGACAGCCGGACGCGGCCGGGGCGTCCCCGGCCGCGTCCGGACGGCCGCGCACGACCGTGGGTGCGCTCAGGCGGGCTGCTCGGCCGCCGCGATCCGCTCGGTGCGCAGGGCCTCGTACCAGCGGTCGTCGATGGGCGGCAGCGCGTTCACGTCGAGCGCCAGCTTCAGCAGCAGGTCCGCGATCTGCGGGTTGCGGGCGAGGACCGGCCCGTGCATGTAGGTGCCGAAGACGGTGTCGTTGTACGCGCCCTCCGTGCCGTCGCCCGTGCCGTTGCCCCGGCCCACGCGGACCTGGGCGAGCGGGCGGGCGGCCGGGCCGATGTGGGTGACGCCCTGGTGGTTCTCGAAACCGGTCAGCGGCGGCAGCCCGAGACGCGGGTCGACGTCGCCGAGGACGTCGCCGACGCACCGCTCGCCCTCGCCTCGCACCGACACCACGTCGAGCAGGCCGAGGCCCGGCTCGCGCTGGCCGAGGTCGTTGACGAACTCGTGGCCGAGGATCTGGTAGCCGGCACAGACCGAGAAGACGATCGCGCCGTTCTGCACCGCCTGGTACAGGTGGCCGTCCCGGCGCAGCCGCTCCGCCGCGAGGCGCTGCGGGCGGTCCTCGCCGCCGCCGATCAGGTAGATGTCGCCCGAGGTCGGGATCGGCTGGTCGCTGCGCACGTCCAGGCGGGCCACGTCCAGGCCGCGCTGCCGGGCCCGGCGCTCCACGACGAGCGCGTTGCCCTGGTCGCCGTAGGTGCTCAGCAGGTCCGGGTAGATCCACACCAGCCGCAGTTGGTTGTCGCTCATGAAGTGGTCGTCCTCCGTGATCAGTTGCCGACGCGGCGGCGCAGGTCCTGGAACGCGGTGTAGTTGGCGATGACCTCGATCCGGCCGGGCGGGGCCTGCTGCACGGCCTGGTCGAGGTTCTCGCAGACCTGGAAGTGCTGGTTGGCCACCTCCAGGCGCACCGCGAGGTCCAGCTTGCGGTCGCCGATCACCAGCAGCGGGTGGCCCGTCAGCCGGGTGTAGTCGACGTCCCACAGCCAGGACGTGTCGGTGCCGTCGGCGCCGCGCGCGTTCACCGAGAGGATGACCGGGGTGGGCGGCGGGTCGATCAGGGAGAAGGTCTCCAGCCAGCCGGCCGGGTTCTTCGCCAGCAGCAGGCGCAGGTCACGGCCCTGGAACTGCACGACGTCGTAGCGTCCGGCGACCGCCTGCACCTGGTACATCCGCTCCAGGGCGACCTGCGGCGGCACACCGAAGACGGCGGCGACGGCCGCGGACGAGGCGGCGTTGGCCTTGTTGGCGCGGCCCGGCAGCTGGAGGTGGATCGGCCAGGCCGAACCGTGCGGGTCGAGGACGTGGTCGCCGGACAGGGCCCAGCTGGGCGTGGGCCGGCGGAAACCGCACTCGGCGCAGAACCAGTCGTCGCCCGGACGCTGCATCACACCGCCGCAGGACGGGCACGACCAGGCGTCGTCCTTCCACATCTGGCCGGCGGCCACCCAGATCACGTTGGGCGAGGACGACGCGGCCCACACCACCAGCGGGTCGTCGCAGTTGGCGACGACCACGGCCTTGGACCCGGCGAGCCCCTCGCGCCAGTTCTCCGCGAGCATCCGGGTCTCGGCGGCCCGGTCCAGCTGGTCGCGGGAGAGGTTGAGCAGCGCGATGCACTTGGGGTCGGTGTCCCTGGCCACGCCCGCGAGGTACTTCTCGTCGACCTCGATCACCGCGAACTTCGAGTCCGAGCCGCCCGCCAGCGCCGAGGTGATGCCCGCGGGCATGTTGGCGCCGAGCGCGTTGGAGACCACCGGTCCCGCGGCGCGCAGCGCCTCGGCGATGAGCCGAGTGGTGGTCGTCTTGCCGTTGGTCGCCGACACCAGGACGACGTCCAGGTTCTGGGCCAGCCGGGCCAGCAGGTCGGGGTCGAGTTTGAGCGCCACCCGGCCGCCGATCACCGAACCGCTGCCGCGCCCCGCGGCGCGCGATGCCGCCGCGACCGCCTTGCCCGCGGTCACGGCCAGCTTGGCCCGCGGCGTGAGCGGGTCCGAGTTGCCTGCCATCAGTTCTCGATCCTCCTTGCGTACGCGCCGCGCCTGAGCCATCCGGCAACGTGGTGTGGACCTCAGCCTATCGAGATCCGATCGTGCTCCCGAATCCCGGCACCCACGCGGCGCCCGCGCGCCGTTCGCGCGTGCAGGAGGACCGTACCCTTGCCGCCATGCGACACGGCTCGATCCCGGGCGCCCGCGGGCGCGTACGGCCCCTCACCCTGCTCGGCGACGAGGCGCTGCGGACGCCCTGCCGGGAGGTCACCGACTTCGGCCCCGAACTGGCCGCGCTCGTGGAGGACTTGTTCGCCACGATGTACGCCTCCCGGGGGGTGGGACTGGCCGCCAACCAGGTGGGCGAGGCGCTGCGGGTGTTCGTCTACGACTGCCCGGACGACGAGGACGTACGGCATCTGGGGCATGTCGTGAACCCACGGCTGGTGACGGCCGACGGTGTGGTATTGCGCGGCCCGGAGGGGTGTCTGTCACTGCCGGGACTGGAGGCGGGCACCGAGCGGCACGACCGCGCGGTCGTGGCGGGTCTCACAGTGACGGGGCGGCCGGTCACCGTCGAGGGGACGGGTTTCTTCGCCCGGTGCCTGCAGCACGAGTGCGACCACCTGGACGGCCGCCTGTACGTGGATCACCTCACGGGGTGGCGTCGGCGCAAGGTGTTCCGGCAGGCGGCCAGGGCGCCTTGGGGGCGGCGGGGGCGAGCCGGGGCGGGCGGGACTTTCGAAACGCCCTAGAAGCCCG
Organism: Streptomyces sp. NPDC021356; assembly: GCF_040641015.1. NCBI lineage: Bacteria > Bacillati > Actinomycetota > Actinomycetes > Kitasatosporales > Streptomycetaceae > Streptomyces > Streptomyces sp. NPDC021356. Next base: position 120,505 of record NZ_JBFACU010000012.1, read on the forward strand.
GGCCGCCCGCCTTGTCGCCGGCCGCCGCGAGGCGGCCCCACAGGAGGTCGGCCAGGCTGCGCACCAGTTCCGCGCGGGAGCACGGGCGCTCGCCCAGCCACCAGTCGCCGGCCGCGTGCATCATGCCGACGATGCCGTGGCCCCAGACCCGGGCCAGTTGCTGGCCGCCCGGCCCGAGGTCGAGGCGCTCCTCGATCACCTGGGCCAGCTCTTCGCCCATGCGGCGCAGCAGCGGCGCGGAGTGCTTGCCGACGTCGAACCCCGCCTCGCCGCCCTGGCCGCCCTCCGCCGGGTGCATCAGGAACCGGTACACCTGCGGCCGGGCCTCTATGGCCGCGAGGTAGGTGTCCAGCGTGGCCTCGACCCGCCGGCGCCGCTCGGCGGGCGCGTCGAGCGCGGCCCGCAGCGAGTCGAGCAGGGCGTCGGTGTGCCGCTTGGCGAGGGCGGCGTACAGGCCGCCCTTGTCGCCGAAGTGGCGGTAGAGGATCGGTTTGGTGATGCCGGCCTCGGCTGCGATGGCGTTCATCGAGGCGTGCGGGCCGTCGCGCAGCACCACCCGGTCGGCGGCCTCCAGCAGCTCGCGCCGTCTGCGGTCGGCGGACCGCTGCTGATCGGTCCGCTGCGTGGTGTCCATGATCTCTCCCCACCCGTGCTGATTCGGTGACGCTTGCGCAAACTAACACTGACCGGGCCCCGTACCTCGAACGGGCTGCCGAGGGAACGTCGGGGGAACAGCGGGACTTGACTTCTCCTACCGGCGGGTAACACAGTACGGTTACCGCAAGTAACACCATATGTGCGCCGCTGGAGGGGACATGGCCGAGTTCACCATGGAGCTCAACGACGAACAGAAGGAGGTCCGGGACTGGCTGCACGGCTTCGCGGCCGACGTGATCCGCCCCGCGGCCGCCGAATGGGACGAGCGTGAGGAGACTCCCTGGCCGGTCATCCAGGAGGCCGCGAAGGTCGGCATCTACTCCCTCGACTTCTACGCCCAGCAGTACTTCGACGCCACCGGCCTCGGCATCCCCATGGCCATGGAGGAGCTGTTCTGGGGCGACGCGGGCATAGCCCTCTCCATCGTCGGCACCGGCCTGGCCGCCGTCGGCGTCCTCGCCAACGGCACCGAGGAGCAGATCGGCACCTGGATCCCCCAGATGTACGGCGACGCCACCGACGTCAAGGTCGCCGCCTTCTGCTCCTCCGAGCCCGACGCCGGCTCCGACGTGGCCTCGATGCGCACCCGCGCGGTCTACGACGAGGCCAAGGACGAGTGGGTCATCAACGGCACCAAGACCTGGGCAACGAACGGCGGCATCGCCAACGTCCACGTGGTCGTCGCCTCCGTCGATCCGGAGCTGGGTTCCAAGGGACACGCCTCCTTCATCATCCCGCCGGGCACCCCGGGCTGCTCCCAGGGCCAGAAGTTCAAGAAGCACGGCATCCGCGCCTCGCACACGGCCGAGGTCGTCCTCGACGACGTGCGCGTCCCCGGGTCCTGCCTGCTCGGCGGCAAGGAGAAGCTGGACGAGCGCCTCGCCCGCGCCCGCGAGCGCGCCAAGGCGGGCGAGCGGGTGAAGAACGCGGCGATGGCCACCTTCGAAGCATCGCGCCCCGCCGTCGGCGCCATGGCGGTCGGCACCGCCCGCGCCGCCTACGAGGTCGCCCTCGACTACGCGAAGACCCGCGAGCAGTTCGGCCGGCCGATCATCGACAACCAGGGCGTGGCCTTCCAGCTCGCCGACATGGCCACGTCCATCGACGCGGCACGCCTGCTGGTGTGGCGCGCGTCCTGGATGGCGATCAACGGCAAGCCGTTCACCGCCGCCGAGGGCTCGATGTCCAAGCTGTTCGCGAGCGAGACCGCGAAGAAGGTCACCGCCCAGGCGGTCCAGATCCTGGGCGGCAACGGCTACACCCGGGAGTACCCGGTGGAGCGGATGCACCGCGACGCAGCGATTTATACGATCTTCGAGGGCACCAGCGAGATCCAGCGGCTGGTCATCTCCCGGACGATCTCGGGCCTGCCGATCCGCTAGTGGACGCTGCCGGGGGCCGCCGCCACGCCCTTCGGTCCGCCTGCGGCCGCCGGGCTGCCTTGAGCCCGCAGACGTCACCGGCAGCCGGGGGGAATTCGTGGCGACGACCGCGCAGCAGCAGCTCGAGGACGCGGAGAACAAGCCCCTGACCGCCAAGGTGGCCAGGTTCGCCGAACGCTGAACCGCCCGCAGCACCCGTGCCCCGCCCGTCATGCGCGGGCGGGGCACTCGGTACCGGTGCTCAGCGGTGCCTGAGCGGCGTCAGCTGCTCGATGTCGTAGCGCCGTCTCAGCGCCTCGATCGCCGCGTGGTCCGGCGGCCCCCCGTTCCCGAGGATCTCCAGCAACTCCTCGAAGTACCGCTCGTGGTCCGGGGGCGGGGACGCCTGGAAGAACATCTTCGCCGGGCTGTCCGTGGGGTTGGCGAACGCGTGCGGGCAGCCCGGGGGCACCACGATGACCGTGCCCGGGGTGGCCCGCACCACCCGGTTGCCGGACCGGGACTCCCACCTCTGCCAGCGGTCGGGCGTCCGGACCCGCGGCTCGAACGCGAGGACGTCCAGTTCGCCCTCGAGCACGTAGAACAACTCCTCGCTGCGCGTGTGCACATGGGCGCCCACGTCGAAGCCGGGCGGCACCTCCACCTCGAAGGTGGAGGCCGTCCGCGAGTGCGAGCCGGTCACCTTGAACGTCACGCGCTGGGCGGCCGTCTCGACCACCCGGCCGTGGCCCGGCGGCACGAGCAGGCCGTCGCCCGCGGTGAGTCCGGGGTCCACGACGGCCGTGAGTCCGGCTTCCTCGATCGCGGGGAGCGGCGGCTCGATCGTCGTCATCGGCGCTCACCACACCACGGGCAGGGCCTCGGGCCCGCGGATCAACGCGCCCTTCCTGAACGGCACCTGGTCCGGCGCCACCGCGAGCCGCAGCCCCGGCAGCCGGTCGAGGAGGGCGTCCACCAGCAGTTCGGACTCCATCCTGGCCAACTGGCCGCCGGGGCAGTAGTGCGGGCCGAAACCGAACGCCACGTGCGGGTTGGGGCTGCGCGAGAAGTCGATGCTCTCCGGGTCGGAGAAGACCTCCGGGTCCCGGTTGGCGGCCAGGTAGGACACGTAGATCGCGTCCCCCGCCCGGATCCGCACCCCCTTGATCTCCACGTCCTCCAGGGCGATCCGCGACAGTCCGACGGCGTTGCGGTGCGGGATGTAGCGCAGCAGCTCGTCGATGGCCTGCGGGCGGATCGACGCGTCGGCGCGCAGCCGGTCCGCCAGCTCGGGACGGGTCAGCAGCAGGTAGAACATCTGCCCGCTGTTGTTGGTGACCGCCTCGCCGCCGATCTGCAGGAGCACCGCGAGTCCCACGGCCTCGTCCACGGTGATCTCCCGACGCCCCACGGCGGCGCCCAGCAGGGAGGCGACGTCCTCGTCACCGCTGTCCACGCGCGCGTCGATCAGCTCCGTGAAGTACGCGCCCATCTCCTCCTTGGCCTGCTCGCTGACGTCGGCGCCGTGCGTGGAGGACAGGATCAGCTGGGTCCAGGTGTGCATGCCGTGCCGGTCGGCCGCCGGGACGCCCATCAGTTCGCAGATCACCGCGATCGGGAAGGGGCTCAGCACCGCGCTGGTGAGATCGGCGGGCGGGCCGGCCGCGAGGAGCTCGTCGACCAGACCGTCCAGCATCCGCCGCGCGCTCTCCCGCACCCGCTCCACCCCCCGCGCCGTGAACGCGGGGGCGACCGAACGGCGCAGCCGGTTGTGGTCGGGCGGGTCCAGGAAGCCGACCGCGCCGCGGGACGGGATGAAGTGCGGGGCCAGCCGCGTGACCTGCCGGTCCATCACGGCCTCCCGGCTGAACCGGGCGTCGTTGGCGACCAGCCGCACGTCGTCCATGCGCGTCACCAGCCACGCCCAGCCCTCGCCGTTGGGCAGCTCGATGCGCGCGACCGGCCCCTCCTCCATCAGGTCGGCCAGCACCGGGTCGAAGTCGACGCCGATCAGGTCGAGCGCCGGCCAGTGCCGCACCGGGCACGGGTCCGCGAGGGCCCCGCCGGGTTCGGTGAGCGTCTCCTCCGTCATGCCCCCTCCCCGGTCTGCCACTTGCCCAGGGACATCTCCGCGGTGATGCCGGGCCCGAACCCGGCGAGCAGCCCGCGCGCGCCGTCCTCCACGCCGCCCTCGTCGCACAGCCGGCGCAGCGCGTCCAGGACGACGGCGCTCGCGATGTTGCCGTACTCGGTGAGCGTGGAGCGGCTGAACCGGAACGCGTGCGGGTCGACCTCCAGGAACTTGCTGAGGTCGTCGAGGATGCGCGGACCGCCCGCGTGGATGACGTAGAAGTCGAGGTCGGAGGCGTCCCAGCCGTGCAGTCCCGCCAGGTCCTGGAGCGCCGGGGCGAGCGGCTCCATGGTGGCGGGCACCCGCTTGTCCAGCAGGAAGTGGAAGCCGGTCTCCCGGACTGCGTACGCGATCCAGTCCTCGGTCTTGGGGATCAGGTACGAGCCGTTGCGCTCCAGGCGGACGCCGGTGCCGCCGGTGCCGCGGACCACGGCGGCCGCGATGCCGTCGCCGAACAGGCCGTTGGACAGGAGCGAGCCGACGCCGAGGTCGGTGGGCTGGTAGCACAGCGAGCAGAACTCGCAGGCCACGATGAGCGCGTTGGCCTCCGGGTAGGCCGTGCAGAAGTCGTGCGCACGGTTGATCGCCGCGCCGCCCGCCGCACAGCCCAGCTGGGCTATGGGTATCTGACGGGTGGTCGAGTCGAAGGCCATCTCGTTGATCAGCCACGCCGTGAGCGAGGGCATCATGAAGCCCGTGCACGAGACGTAGATGATCACGTCGATGTCGGTGGTGAGGAGTTCCGCGTCGTCGAGCGCCCGCTGGATGACTGCGGGGACCCGGGCCTTGGCCTCGTGCTCGTAGAGCTTGTTGCGCTCCTCGAAGCCCGGGTGCTTCAGGGTCTCCTCGATGGGCTGCACGATGTGCCGGGTTCGCACGCCGGTGTTCTCGATCAGCCGGAGGGCCAGCGCGAGTTGCGGGTGGTCCGCGTGCCGGGAGCGAGCGAGCTCCAGCGTTTCCTCCATGGTGATCACGTGCTCTGGGACGGACACCGAGGGCCTGCACAAAGTCGCCATGATCCGTGCCTGCTTTCGCCTTCCGGAGGGCCGGGAGCCCCCCGGTCAGAGGGTGGTGCACCCAGAAGGGTGGTCCACCCACGATCACCCGGGAGAGCGACGATCTCGCGCCGGACTACTCCAATCCGGGGACGGCGGGGCGGGGCCGCACGGCCCCGGCGGCCTCGCGGACACGGCTGCGGCGCCGGACACGGCGAGGGGAAAACCGCTGGTCACAGGCGTCGGCCGGCAGGCCCGGGCGGGACGCGGTGACCGCGCCCGCGCGTCGCTCGTCGACGGCACGATGATCGAGGACGCGCGCGCCGTGGGCGGACCGCGGCGGGCGGGACGGCGCGGCACGCGCCGGGGCGGGCGCGGCCGGGCGGTCGACTCGCACGGGGACGGCGGACGCGGCGTGGGCGGTGAGGGTGTGAGGCGAGGTGGGGCCACCCCTGGGGCCGCTGGTGCCGCTGGTGCGGCCTGCGGCGCGGCTCGGGCCGCCGCGGCAGCCGGGGGAGGGACGGCAACCGGGGGAGGGAAGGCAGGCGCGGGAGGCGCGGTGCGCGTGGCGGGTGACACGGTGCTCGGTCCCGCGCCGCGGATACGACGCCGTTCGCCTCGACGCCGTCGGTGCGGGGCGTTCAGCCCGACGCCGCCCCGCTGCTGTGCGCGATGCAGGCCACGTCGATCCGGTCGGCCAGCTTGGCCAGCTCGATGGTCAGGGCGGCGACCGTGTCCTCGTCGAGCCCCTCCTGCCCGGTCTCCACCAGCCGCAGCCACCGGCCGCCCAGCGTCCGCAGCAGCTTGCTCACATCGGCCGCGGCCACCTGCAAGGTACCGCGGTCGTCGACGATCAGAGGGAGTGTCACTTCGCGGTTCACGACAGCGATCGTAGCCGCGGAAGCCTCACGCTCCGTGCCATACCGTCGTGATGTTGCAGAACTCGCGGATTCCGTGCCCGGACAGCTCACGCCCGTACCCCGACCGCTTCACTCCGCCGAACGGGAACGCCGGATGCGAGGCGGTCATCCCGTTCACGTACACCCCGCCCGCCTCTAGGTCCCGTACGAAGCGGTCGACCTCGTCCCCGTCCCGCGTCCACACGTTCGAACTGAGCCCGAACGACGAGTCGTTGGCGATCAGCACCGCCTCGTCCAGGTCGGCGGCGCGGTAGAGCGTGGCGACCGGGCCGAAGGCCTCCTCGCGGTGGATGCGCATCTCACGGGTGATGCCGGCGAGCACGGTCGGCGGGTAGTACCAGCCGGGGCCGCCGGGCCGTTCGCCGCCGCACAGCACGTCCGCCCCGCTGCGCCGGGCGTCGTCGACCAGCTCCTCCAGGTCGGCCCGGCCCCGCTCGCTGGCGAGCGGCCCGACCTCGGTGCCCTCCAGCATCGGGTCGCCCGTCCTCAGGGCCCGCATGCCGGCCACGAACCGCTCGGCGAAGGCGTCGTAGACGTCCGTGTGCACGATGAACCGCTTGGCCGCGATGCAGGACTGCCCGTTGTTCTGCACGCGCGCGGTCACCGCGACCTCGGCGGCCCGGTCGATGTCGGCCGACGGCATCACGACGAACGGGTCGCTGCCGCCCAGCTCCAGCACCGTCTTCTTGACCATCTCCCCGGCGGTGGACGCCACGGCCCGCCCCGCCGGTTCGCTGCCGGTCAGCGTGGCCGCCTTCACCCGCTCGTCGCGCAGGATGTCGTCGACCGCGCCGGAGCCGATCAGCAGGGTCTGGAAGCAGCCCTCGGTGAAGCCCGCCCGGTGGAACAGGTCCTCCAGGTACAGGGCGGTCTGCGGCACGTTCGAGGCGTGCTTGAGCAGGCCGACGTTCCCGGCCATCAGCGCGGGCGCCGCGAACCGTACGACCTGCCACAGCGGGAAGTTCCACGGCATCACCGCGAGCACAGGACCCAGCGGCCGGTAGCGGACCAGGGCCCGCGAGGCGCCGGAGTCCTTCACGTCGGCGGCGGCCGGTTCCTCGTCGGCGAGCAGTTCCTCCGCGTGCTCGGCGTACCAGCGCATCGCCTTGGCGCACTTGGCGGCCTCCGCGCGCGCCTGCTCGACCGGCTTGCCCATCTCGGTGGTCATCACCCGGCCGATCTCCTGCCGGTCCTCGTCGAGCAGCTCTGCGGCCCTGTTCATCAGGCGGGCCCGCTCGGCGAAGGACGTCGTCCGGTACGTGCGGAAGGTGGCCTCGGCGAGCTGGAGCCGGCGCTCGACCTCCTCCTCGCCCATGGCCTCGTACGTCTTGATCGTCTCGCCGGTGGCCGGGTTCACCGTGGCGATGGACATGGCTGACCTCCCTCGGGAGCGGGCTGTGCTTCGACCTTCGCGCGCCGCGCTGCCCGCCGCAACGCGTGCGGCCCTCGTCAGAGCGAGTGCTCAGCCAGTCGGTCGAGAAACGCGCTCTGGGCGGTGACGATCACCTCACGGGCGCGGTCGAGGCCGAGCCACGCCACCCGGTCCAGTTCGGGGAACTCCTGGGTCCGCCCCGAGCGCGGGGGCCACTCCATCGTGAACGTGCCCGGGACGACCGCCGCCGGGTCGAGGTCGCCCTCGACCGCCCAGACGGTCACGGTCTTGCCGCCCGCCTGGCGGACCTCGCCGAGCGGTACCGCCTCGCCGTCCGGCGGAGCCACGCCCAGTTCCTCGCGGAACTCTCGCCGGGCGGCGCTCAGGGCGGGTTCGTCCGGCGCGTACTCGCCCTTGGGCACGGTCCAGGCGCCCGCCTCGCGACGGGACCAGAACGGCCCGCCCATGTGGCCGAGCAGGACCTCCAGGCCGGTGCCGTCCGCGTCGGTGCGCCGGGAGCCGTCCGCGTCGGCGTGCGGGAGGCCGTCCGCGCCGGTGCGCCGAAAGAGGAGCAGCCCGGCGCTGCGCCTGCTCCGCCCGCTCCCTTTCTCGCTCACGGCCGTACCTCCGGGTGCGCGGCCAGCAGCGTCTGGACGGTGTCGGCGTTCTCGGGGCGCTTGTCCTCGCGGTAGCGCACGACCCGGGCGAAGCGCAGGGTGACGCCCGCCGGATAGCGCGTGGAGCGCTGCAGGCCGTCGTAGGCGATCTCGACGACCAGTTCGGGGCGTACGACCACGCCCCACCCCTTCTCCTCGACGGCCAGCCCCCGCAGCCGCTCGGTCTGCCAGGCCAGCATGGCGTCGGTCATCCCCTTGAACGTCTTGCCGAGCATCGCGAAGCCGCCGGCGGCGGTCAGGGCGCCCAGGTGCAGGTTGGACAGCCTGCCGGTGCGGCGGCCGTGTCCCCACTCGGCGGCCAGCACCACGAGGTCGAGCGTGTGGACGGGCTTCACCTTCAGCCAGGACGCCCCGCGCCGGCCCGCGCTGTAGGGGGCGTCGAGCGCCTTGACGACCACGCCCTCGTGCCCCCGCTCCAGGCTCCGGGCCAGGAACTCCTCCGCCCGGGCGGTGTCCTCGGGCCCGGCGACGAGCGTCCGCCTCACCCGCATCGGCTCCGGGACCAGCCGGGCCAGCTCGGCGTGCCGCTCGGCGAACGGCAGGTCGAGCAGGTCGCGGTCGCCGACCGACAGCGCGTCGAAGAAGACCGGGGACACCGGCACCGCCTCGGCGGCCGTAGCCACGTCCAGCCGGGAGCCGACGCGTCCGGCGGTCTCCTGGAAGGAACGCGGCCGGCCCTCGGGAGTGAAGGAGAGCACCTCACCGTCCAGGACGAACCGCTCGCCCGGCAGCCCGAGCACCGCCGCGCCGACCTCCGGCAGCCGGGCCGTGATGTCGTCCAGCGTGCGGGTGTGGATCCGGACGCTGTCGCCGTCCCGGTGCACCTGGACCCGGATCCCGTCCAGCTTCTCCTCCACGGCGCACGCGCCCAGCTTCTGCACCGCCTGGGCGACCGAGGAGGCGCTGTGCGCGAGCATCGGCAGCACCGGACGGCCCACGGTGAGCCGGAAGCGCTCCAGTGCCGGCGGGCCCTGCGAGAGCAGGGCCTGCGCCACCGTCTGCAGGGAACCGGCCAGCATCACCGCCCGCCGTACGTCCGCCGCCGGGGCGCCCGTCGCCGCGGCCAGCCCCTCGACCGCGACCGCGTCGAGCGCGCCCTGGCGGACCTCGCCGGTCAGCAGCCCCAGCAGGAACCGCTGCTCGTCCTGTGTCGCCGCGCCCATCAACTCCCCGACCATCCGGGAGCGCTCGGCCTGCGACCCGGCGCCGGAGACCTTGCCCAGCTCGCTCAGCCGGACGTCGACCTCGCGCACGGTGAGCGAGGGCTCGGCGGCCGCAGGGACGCGGCGGCCGAGCACCTTCCACCCCACGCCGAGCCGTCCCTGCGGGAGCCTGCCCGCGAGATACGGGATGACGACCGGCACGTCCTCCGCCGCCGCCTCCCGGAACAACTCCGCCAGCAGGGCGGTCTTGCGGGACCGCGCGGAGGAGGCGGCGACCTCCTGTGACACCTGTGCGAGCCGGGCGAGCAACATGCAGCCATGGTGCACCGCGACAGACGCCCGCACACCCCCGCCCCGGCGGTGCGGCGGGCGGAGGGGCCTGTGCGGGGCTGGCCGGCCCGGCGGGGCCGTGATCGCCCGCCGCGACCAGCGCCTACGCCTTCGCCGGCTGCGGTGTCTCCGGTACCTCAGGGGCGTCCGCCGCCTCGATCGCCGCGTCCAGGTCGGCGAACAGGAGCTCGCCGTTGATCGCCGCCCCGGCGCGGTAGCCCCGGCTGGCCGCGTTGACCACCTGCTCGGCGAAGCCGCTGGCGTTCCCGGCCGCCCACAGGCCCGCAACCGTCGTCAGGCCCCGCTCGTCGATCACCGGGTAGGCACCGAAGGGTGTCTCGCGCAGTTCGGCGCCCAGCCGCAGCAGGAGCTCGTTGCGCGGCACCGCACGCGGCGCGACGAACAGGACCTGGCGGGCGTGCGTCGTCCCGTCCGCGAGCCGCACCCCGGTCAGCCGGCCGTCCTCGACGACCACTTCCGCCACCTCGCCCGGCACGACGCCGACGCCTGCCGCCGCGAGCCTGCGCAGGTCGGTGTCGGACAGTTCGTCCTCGGCGACCTGGTGCAGGAACAGCCTGACGTCCTTGGACCACTGGCTCACCATCAGCGCCTGGTGCACGCTCATCGGGGTCGTGGCGAGCACGCCGAAGGCCTGGTCGCGGACCTCCCAGCCGTGGCAGTAGGGGCAGTGCAGCACGTCCTCGCCGAACCGTTCGGCCACGCCCGGGAGCGTGGGCAGTTCGTCCCGCAGCCCGGTGGCGACGACCAGGTGCCGGGCGTGGACGGTACGGCCGCTCGCCAGGGTCACGTCGAACCCGCCGTCCACGTTCCGTGCGGCGTCCACCGCCCGGTCCCGGACGAGCCCGACCCCGTACCGCGCGATCTCCTCCCGGCCGGTGGCCAGGAATTCGGCCGGTGACATGCCGTCCCGGGTCAGGAAACCCTGCATGTGCGCGGCGGGCGCGTTGCGCGGCTCGCCCGCGTCGACGACCAGCGTGCGCCGCCGGGCCCGGCCGAGCACCAGCGCGGCGGACAACCCGGCCGCACCGCCGCCGACGACGACCACTTCGTACCCCTCGGTTCCGCGTCCCTGGGCTCCGGGGCCCTCGGTGCGGTCGGTCCTCTCGGTCATGGTGACCACCTCCCTCTCGTTCACGACGGTCGCCCGAACCCTGCGGGATTGACAAATGCGTTTGCTGATTCTGCAATAGTGGTATGACGACGGACGACGTACTGACGGGCGTGGGACCGAGGCTGCGGCGCATCCGCAAGGAGCGGGAGGTGACCCTGGTGGCCCTGGCGGAGACGACCGGCATCTCCGTCAGCACCCTCTCGCGGCTGGAGTCGGGCCTGCGCAAGCCCAGCCTGGAACTGCTGCTGCCGATCGCGCAGGCCCACCAGGTGCCGCTCGACGAGCTGGTCGGCGTGCCGCCGGTCGGGGACCCCCGGGTGCGGGCGAAGCCGATCGTGCGCGGGGGGCGTACCCACTGGCCGCTGACCCGGCAGCCCGGCGGGTTGCAGGCGTACAAGGTGCTCGAACCGCGGCGCAAGGAGGAACCGGTGCCGCGGAGCCACGAAGGGTACGAGTGGCTGTACGTGCTTTCCGGGAAGCTGCGGATCGTGCTGGGCGACCACGACGTGGTGCTCTCTGCGGGGGAGGCGGCGGAGTTCGACACGCGGGTGCCGCACTGGTTCGGGTCGACGGGGGAGGGGCCGGTGGAGTTCCTGAGCCTGTTCGGCCCGCAGGGCGAGCGGATGCACGTGCGGGCACGGCCCGCACAGCGCGGCGCGACCGGCGAAGGCGACTGAGGTTCCCTGTTCCCCTGAGAGCAAGCGACCGCTTAGTATGCCGTCGACCGGTCGGACGAGCAGTGCGGTGGAGGCGGCGCATGCAGGCATGGCGAGTGCACGAGAACGGCGAGCCGAGCGAGGTGATGCGGCTGGAGGAGACCGAGCGGCCCACGCCCGGTCACGGCCAGGTCCTGCTCGCGGTACGGGCCGCCAACATCAACTTCCCGGACGCCCTGCTGTGCCGGGGCCAGTACCAGGTCCGGCCCCCGCTGCCCTTCACCCCCGGAGTGGAGATCTGCGGCGAGACCGAGGACGGACGCAGGGTCTTCGCCAACCCGGCGCTGCCCCACGGCGGTTTCGCCGAGTACGCCGTCGCCGACGCCGCCGCGCTGCTGCCGGCCCCGGAGGCACTGGACGACGCCGAGGCCGCGGCCCTGCACATCGGCTACCAGACAGGCTGGTTCGGCCTGCACCGCCGGGCCCGTCTCCAGGCCGGTGAGACCCTGCTGGTCCACGCCGCGGCCGGCGGTGTCGGCAGCGCGGCCGTGCAGCTCGGCAAGGCGGCAGGCGCCACGGTCATCGGCGTCGTCGGCGGCCCCCGCAAGGCGGCGGTGGCCCGGGAGCTGGGCTGCGACGTCGTCGTCGACCGGCGCGGCGAGGACGTGGTCGCGGCCGTCAAGGAGGCCACCGGCGGCCGGGGCGCCGACGTGATCTACGACCCGGTCGGCGGTGAGGCGTACGCCCAGTCCGCCAAGGTCGTCGCCTTCGAGGGCCGGATCGTCGTCGTCGGCTTCGCCGGCGGGACCATCCCGAGCCCGGCCCTGAACCACGCCCTCGTCAAGAACTACTCGATCCTCGGCCTGCACTGGGGCCTCTACAACACCAAGATCCCCACGCTCGTCCAGGAGTGCCACGAGCAGCTCACCGAGCTGGCCGCCCGGGGCGCGATCAAGCCGCTGGTGAGCGAGCGGGTGCCGCTGAGCGGCGCCGCGGACGCCGTGCAGCGGGTCGCCGACGGCGCCACCACCGGGCGTGTCACCGTGGTGCCCGCACTGGAGAACGGAGCCGCCCTGTGAGCAGCGCCGATCGCCGCCCCGAGACCGGCGGCCGCCCCTTCGACGCGGACGGACTGCGCCGCCGCACCCGGGAGTTGCTCGCCGCGCATCCGCCCCGGGACACCGACCGCCTCGCCTTCCTCCAGGCCCGCTTCGACGCCGGGCTGGCCTGGGTGCACTTCCCCGAGGGCCTCGGTGGACTCGGCGCGCCCCGCTCCCTGCAGGCCGTGGTGGACGCCGAACTGGAGGCCGCCGGCGCCCCCGACAACGACCCGCGCCGGATCGGCATCGGCCTCGGCATGGCCGCCCCGACCATCCTGCGCTACGGCACCGAGGAGCAGAAGCAGCGCTTCCTGCGGCCCCTGTGGACCGGCGAGGAAGTCTGGTGCCAGCTGTTCAGCGAGCCCGGTGCCGGCTCCGACCTGGCCGCCCTCGGCACCCGGGCCGTCCGCGACGGCACGGGGGACTGGGTGGTCGACGGGCAGAAGGTGTGGACCTCCAGCGCCCACCTCGCCCGCTGGGCCATCCTCATCGCCCGCACCGACCCCGACCTGCCCAAACACCAGGGCATCACCTACTTCCTGTGCGACATGACCGACCCCGGCGTCGAGGTCAGGCCGCTGCGCCAGATCACCGGCGAGGCCGAGTTCAACGAGGTCTTCCTGACCGGCGTCCGCATCCCCGACTCCCAGCGACTCGGCGAAGCGGGCGACGGCTGGCGGGTCGCGCAGACCACCCTGATGAACGAACGCGTCTCCATCGGCGGCATGCGGCTGCCCCGCGAGGGCGGCATGATCGGCCCGGTCGCCAGGACCTGGCGCGAACGCCCCGAACTGCGCACCCACGACCTGCACCGGCGGCTGCTGGAACTGTGGGTGGAGGCCGAGGTCGCCCGCCTCACCGCCGAGCGGCTGCGCCAGCAGCTCGTCGCCGGCCAGCCCGGCCCCGAGGGCTCCGGCATGAAGCTCGCCTTCGCCCGCCTCAACCAGGAGATCAGCGGCCTGGAGGTGGAACTGCGTGGTGAGGAGGGGCTGTTGTACGACGACTGGACCATGCGCCGTCCCGAACTGGTCGACTTCACCGGCCGCGACGCCGGCTACCGCTACCTGCGGTCCAAGGGGAACAGCATCGAGGGCGGGACCAGCGAGGTCCTGCTGAACATCGTCGCCGAGCGCGTGCTGGGCCTGCCCGCCGAACCGCGCACAGACAAGGACGTCGCCTGGAAGGACCTGGCCCGATGAGCACCCAGCCGGACCTCCTGCACTCCGCGGAGGAAGAGGCGCTGCGCGCCGCCGTACGCGACCTGCTCACCGATCACTGCCGGCCGGCGGACGTGATCGCGCGAGTGGAGTCGCCGACCCCGCACGACCTGCCCCTGTGGAAGACGCTCGCCGGCGGCATGGGCCTCGCGGGCCTGCTGGTGCCCGAGGAGCTGGGCGGCCAGGGCGCCACCCACCGCGAGGCCGCCGTCGTCGTGGAGGAACTGGGCCGCGCGGTCGCGCCCGTGCCCTACCTCACGAGCGCCGTCGTGGCCACCGAGGCGCTGCTGGCCTGCGGCGCGGACGAGCTGGTGACCGAGCTGGCCTCGGCCACGTCCATCGGGGTGCTCGCCGTCGGGCTGCACACCGCGCCGGGCGCCCCCTACCCCGTCGTACGACGGGAGAACGGCAGCCTGCACGGAGAACTGACCGCCGTCGCCGACGCGACCACCGCCGACGTGCTGCTCGTGCCCGCCGACGACGGAGGCCTGTACGCGGTCGCGTCGTCCGCCGCGACCGTCACCGGGCAGGTCTCCCTGGACCTGACGCGCCCGGTGGCACGCGTGCGGCTGGACGGGGCCGAGGGCCGCCGCCTCGGCGACGCCGAACCCGCCGTGCGCCGCGCCCTGCGCGCCGGGGCGGGACTGCTCGCCTCCGAACAACTCGGCCTCGCGGATTGGGCGTTGACGGAGACCGTGCGCCATCTGAAGGAGCGCAAGCAGTTCAACCGGCCCGTCGGCGGCTTCCAGGCGCTCAAGCACCGGCTCGCCCAGCTGTGGCTGGAGGTCGTCAACCTCCGCGCCGCCGCGCGCAACGCGGCCGACGCGCTCGCCCGGGACGAGGACGCCGATGTCGCGGTCGCCGTCGCCCAGGCCTACGCGGCGCCCGTCGCCGTGCACGCCGCCGAAGAGGCGGTCCAGTTGCACGGCGGCATCGGGATGACCTGGGAGCACCCGGCCCACCTCTACCTGAAGCGGGCCAAGGCGGACTCGATCGCGTACGGCACCGCGGGCGCCCATCGCGACGCGCTGGCCCGCCTGGTCGACCTGCCGGCGCCCCCGCCCTCCGGACCCAGGCCCTGACAGCCCCGGGAGGCCCGCACCCTTGAGGGCGCGGGCCTCCGCCGCGCCTGCCGTCCCCGAATGAACGCATGCGGACCATCCGGCCAACTCGGCCCGCGACCGGACGCGTTGAGCGTCAGCCGCACGCATACTCCCCTGAGGACCCGTACGCCCCTCAAGGGAGGCAGAGCAGCATGGCCCTCACCACCCGTCGCAGAGCCCTCACCACCCTCGGCGGCGCCCTCGCGGGCACCGTGGCGCTGCCCGCCGCGCAGGCCGCCGCGCAGCCCGTTCCGGCGGCCGCCGCCGGAGAGCGGCGGCGCGGACCGCGCCCGCTCCGGCACGCCCACGCCCACAACGACTACGAGCACCCGCGGCCCCTGCTGGACGCGCTCGACCACCGCTTCGGCAGCGTGGAAGCCGACATCTACCTCGTGGACGGCGAGCTCCTGGTCGCCCACGACCCGGTCGACCTCGACCCGAGACGCACCCTCGAAGCCCTCTACCTCGACCCGCTGGCCGCCCGGGTCCGCGCCCACCACGGCTCCGTCTACCGGGGCCGGCGCGAGCCCCTGCAACTCCTGATCGACATCAAGACGGAGGGCGCCGCCACCTACCTCGCGCTCGACCGGCACCTGGCCCGCCACCGCCACCTGTTCACCACGTACGCGCACGGCCGAGTCCACCCGGGCCCGGTCACCGCCGTCGTCTCCGGCGACCGGGCGGCCCGCGCGCCCATGGAGGCGCAGACGGTACGCCGGGCCTTCTACGACGGCAGGCTCACCGACCTCGGCAGCGCCGCTCCCGCCTCGTTCATCCCGCTGATCAGCGACAACTGGACCTCGAACTTCACCTGGGCGGGAGCCGGGCCTTTCCCTGACGCCGAACGGCGCACCCTGCGGCGCATCGTGGGCCAGGCGCACGCCCACGGTCAGAGGGTGCGGTTCTGGGCCACCCCGGACGCGCCCGGAGCGGCCCGTGACGCTGTCTGGACCGAACTGCTCGCCGCCGACGTCGACCACCTGAACACCGACGACCTCGCCGGTCTGGAGGCCTTCCTGGACGCCCACGACGACCGGAGCGGCCGGTGCTGAGCCGGTCCTGAACCCTCCACAGAACCACACGTTCGGCGGACACGTCAGCCGCCCGGACGAACCCTCCGCTACGCCACACTTGCGGCCGAAAGCCGCGAAGTGGGCGTGGCGGAGGAGGTTCACGATGGCCATTTCCATCTCTGTGGTGCTGTTGCTCGCGATCCTGGCGATCATCTTCGTGCGCAACGGCGCGCTGAAGTTCTCGCACGCTCTCGTCTGCGGCCTCCTCGGCTTCTTCCTGGCCGGCTCCAGCATGGCCCCCACCATCCACGAGGGCCTGGCGGCCACCGCCGAGATCGTCAGCAGCCTGCGGCCCTGAGGCCCGTACGCGCAGGCGTCGGACGGGCGAGGCGAACAGGCGCGCGCCTGTCCGGCCCCGCGCGCCTGTCCGGCCCCGCGCGCCTCACGAGCCGGGGAACACCCCGATCCCGTTCGCGACCGCCCGCTCGGCGCCCCCGCTCGGATGGTTGAGCACACTCACCTTCGTCCCGCCGGATTTCCGGGCGACCAGCGTGCTGGATCCGCCGCCGTCCAGGCTGAAGCCCTCCGTCGCTCCCAGATCGCGCAACGCGGCGGCGACTTCGGCGAGGGTCAGACCACTGCGGTACTCGGACGCCCCGTCGAGGGCCAGGAGCAGCAGCCGGTGCCCGCCGTCCGCGATGCCCGCGGCGGTGCGCACGGCCGGCGTCGTGCCGTCGAGACCGGGCAGCGCGGCACCCCGGCGCAGCACCGGAAAGCCCCCGACCGCGAACGTGTACGCCACGCCGGAGGCCGCCGTCAGGCGGTGCTCGACGGTCACCGACTCGCCGGTGGACAGCTTGCGCAGGTGCTGCGCACCCCTCTCCCGGCCCACCAGCACCGTGGTGCCCGCGGGGACGGCTCCGCTGCCGGGCTTGTCGGCCCTGGCGACCACCCGGCCGCCCCTGACCGTCACCTCGTACGTGTCCGTACTGCACGGAGCGGCGCGGTCCGAGTCCGTGCCGCACACGGCACGGGCCCGGGAGAGGCCGCCCCAGTCGGAGGTGTACGCGCCGATCGAACCGACCGGCAGCGCGTACTGGTTGAACCCGCCGAGCTTCAGTCGCCCTTCGGGTGTGGTCACCGAGCCGGACAGGGCCAGCCGGTCGAGGCGGGCCGTGCGGTCCGCGTCCACCCCGAGGACGTCCTCGGTGCTCGTGCCGGGCGGCAGGGCGGGGCCGAACCGCTGCCCGCGCGGCACGGCGGCCTTCAGCGCCCTCCCGTCCGCGATCTCCGGGCCGACCGCCGAGCCGGTCGCCGGGACGCCCGGATGCTGGGTCTCGGTGATGTCGAAGAAGTCGCCGTTGATGCCCGCGAGCGCTCCCTGGGCGTCGGCGAGCCGGGACACCGTGCCGCGCGCCGCCACCGCGTCCGGATGCAACAGGCCCACGCGGACGTGCTTGTTGTTCAGGTCGACGCCGACCAGGTGGACGCGGACCCGCCCGTGGGCCGCGGCGAGGTCGAAGTCGCGGTACTGGACACCCGGCGCGATCTCCTCGGCACGTTGTGCGCCACCGGCCGGTGCCGCCGCTCCCACAAGGGCCGTTCCCGCCAGTGTGCAGGCGGCGAGGAGAACGGTCAGCACCGTTCTGCACCGCCCGGCCCGACGCGTCGCCACAACTCCCGCAGTGTTCACCGTGCCCCCTGATGCCTCGTCAACTCCGTACGGACTCAGGGAAGTGCAGCAGAAGCCGGTGCCCGGGGCGGTGTCCGGACACCGACGACTCGGCGACGGACGGGAAAACGCACTCCTTCGGGTGTCAGCGGTGCCCGAGCACGTTGACGACGCGACCGCCCGGGTCCCGGACGAAGAACCGCCGTACGCCCCACTCCTCGTCGGTGAGCGGGTGCACGATCTCCGCGCCGCGCTCGCGCAGCGCGGCGTGGGCGGCGTCGACGTCGTCGACCTCGACGCTCAGGTCGGGCGCGACGGGAGCCGTCCGGTCCGCACCCATGAAGCTGATCTGCGCGGCGGGGTTCACCGTGGACGCGAGCGTCCTGATCCAGCCGTGGTCCATGACCTCCTCGAAGCCCAGCAGCCCGTAGAACTCCGCGCTCTCCTCCATGGCTTCGGACCGGACGTTGGGTACGACACGGCGGACCTGCATCGGGCGGCTCCGGTGATCGCGCGGATGCCGCGCGCGGGCCGGTTCCGCGGGGGCGGAAGGGTCCGCGGGCGCGGACGGACGCGGCCAGCGTAGCGAAGCGGCGCGGGTGTCAGTGGCCGTCCGTCAGTGATTGTTCGGCCCACACGGTCTTGCCTGTCGCCGTGTAGCGGATCCCCCAGGCCCGGGCCAGTCGGGCGGCGATGAACAGGCCGCGTCCGCCCTCGTCGGCGGTGCGGGCGTGGCGCAGGTGCGGGGCGGCCTGGCCGGCGTCGCGCACCTCGCAGGTGAGCGTGCGGTCGTGGATCAGGCGGAGTTCGATGGGCGGGCTCCCGTAGCGCAGGGCGTTGGTGACGAACTCGCTGATGATGACCTGTGTGTTGTAGGCGGTCTCGTCGTCCACGCCCCACTCGGTGAGCTGCTTGCGCGCGCGGGCGCGGGCGGTCCCCACCGACGCGCTGTCGCCGTCGAGCCGCCAGCAGGCGAACGCGCCGGGCGGGAAGGCCCGGGTGCGGGCGACGATCACCGCGGCGTCGCCCGCACCCAGGCCGTCCGGGAGGGCGTAGACGACGGCGTCGCACAACTCCTGCAACGGCCGGTCGGCGTAGTCCGGGGCCGCCCGCAGCGGCCTGGAGGAGTCCGCCAGGTAGGCGGTGACCAGGGGGTCGCTGGTGAAGACCAGCACGCTCCCGGCGGGCACGTCGAACTCGGCGGTCGCGAACGGCGCGTCCTGCGCCGCGCCCAGGGGCGGCCCGGTCGGGGTGTCGGGGATGCCGACGGTGTGGTCGGGCCGGATCACCACGGGCGCCAGATCGCCGGCCGCCGCCGTCACGCAGGTACCGGTCAGCGGATCGTGGACGGCGTACACGCAGTTGGCGGTGAGCGCCTCCCGGCGCAGCGGATCGCCCAGCGGCAGATGCGCCCGCTCGAACGCCAGCTCGGACGCCGTGTCGTGCAGGCGGGCCAGCAACTCGTCGGGCGGCAGGTCGAACGCCGACAGCGACCTGAGCGCCGTACGCAGCTGGCCCATGCTGGCCGCCGCGTTCACCCCCCGGCCCGAGACGTTCCCGACCACGAGTGCGGTGCGGGCGCCGGACAGGGCGATGGTGTCGTACCAGGCGCCCGGGTCGGCACCGGTGACCGACAGGTAGGCGGTCTCCAGCGAGGCGTGCGACTCGGGGCGGCGGGGCAGCAATTGGCGCTGGACCGTCGCGGCGACGGTGTGCTCACGGACGAAGCGCCGGGCGTTGTCGATGCACAGGGCCGTGTGGGCGGCGACCTCGACCGCGAGCCGGCGGTCGCCCGCGTCGAACGGCGGCGACTCGCCCGACCGGTACAGACTGACCAGTCCCAGCACCGTGTCACGCAGGGCCAGGGGCACCGCGAGCAGCGTGTGGGCGTCCGAGGAACGCATGGCCTCCGTGCGCGGCGGGTCGGCCGGCATCCACTCGGCCCCCGGACGCAGCGGGACGATGCGGGGGTGCAGGTCGGCCAGGGCCTGCGTGAAGGGCGTGGGCGCCGGCAGCCGCCGCACGTCGCCGACCGGGTGCGCCTGCGGCGGATGCGTGGTGCCGCTGCGGAAGGCGGTGCGCATCAACGGCGTGCCCGGCGGCAGCGGAGCGGGCGGGGGCTCGTCGCCCCGGATCACCGATTCCACCACCTCCACGACCGCGATGTCCGCGAACCCGGGGACCACGGCCGTGACCAGCTCGTCGCCGGTCACCACCGGGTCCAGGGTCCGCCCGACCCGTCGCAGCACCGCGTCGAGGACCCGGGAGCGGGCTCGGACCCGTTCGCGTTCGGTGACGTCGACCGCGGTGACCGCGAGACCGAGCACGTCGCCGCCACGGCCCTCCAGACGCAGGGCGGTCGTCTCGAAGCAGCGCTCCTCGGGCGGCTCCCCTTCGACGCGTGCCCCCACGAGCCGCTGCCACAGGGGCTCGCCGGTCTCCAGCACCTCGCGCAGAGCGGCCTCCATGTCGTTGTCCTCGACCATGCGGTAGACGTCCCGGATCGGCCGCCCGGCCAGGTCGTCCGGGGCCTCCCCCCGCATGAGGGGTGCCGCGGTGTTCAGCCGCACCACCCGCAGCTCGGGGTCCAGGAGATGCAGCCCGACCGGTGAGCTGGTGAAAAGCGCCTCCAGCATGGCGGCCGGGGTCTTCTCCACGGGTCGTCCGGGGTCTCCGTACGCCACTGGGGCCTCCTTCGGCCGCGCCCGTCCGTCCGCTCGCCCCGCGCCCGGGGGGCATGCCCCGGGTGCTGGCTTCCAGCGTGCTCCGCGCGGGGGCCCACCGCACGCGCAGCGCGGGAGCGGACCGCCGGACCCCGGGGCGGCGGGGTGAGGGCCGGTGGACCCGGGGGTGGCCGGGTGCGGGCCGGGCGGGGCCGGTGGACCCGGGGGTGGCGGGTGGCCGGGTGCGGACCGCTGGGCCCGGGGAGGGGGAGCCGGGGGCAGCCGGAAGCGGGTCGGCGGATCCTACGGCGGCCGGGGCTGCGGGGGCGGGTGGGCGGCCGGTGTCAGTCGAAGTTGACCATTCTCAGGTAGCGGACCCAGTCCCAGTGCGGTCCGGGATCGGTGTGGTCGGTGCCCGGTACCTCGTAGTGCCCGATGATGTGCGCACGGTCCTTGGGGATCCCGTACCGGTCGCAGATCGCCGAGGTGAGCCGGGCCGACTGCTCGTACAGCGCGTCGGTGAAGTACGCGGGCTTGTCCACCCACCCTTCGTGCTCGATGCCGATGCTGTGGGTGTTGTAGTCCCAGTTGCCCGCGTGCCACGCGATGTCCGACTCGCGGACGCACTGCGCGACGTGTCCGTCGGCGGAGCGGACGAGGTAGTGCGCGGAGACCTTCTTCGCCGGGTTCTGGAAGATGGCCAGTGTGTTGGCGTAGGTCTCCTGGGTGACGTGGATGATCACTCGGTCGAGGGAGTAGCTGGTGGGCCGGTCGGAGGCCGTGTAGTTGGAGCTGGAGGCCGGCTGCCATTCGGCGGGCGGGTAGTCGGCGGGCCGGGGCACGGACCGGGGCCGGGGGTGCGCGGTGGCGCGGGAGGCGGGGAGTAAGGCGGCGGGGACGGCGGCGAAGGCGGCGCCCTTCAGGATGCGCCGTCGGCTGGGCTGGGATCCGGCCCGGTCCATGGGCGAGGACCTTTCTCGTGTGGGGGCTGCTCGTGCGGGGGCTGCTCGTGGGGGGATCTCGCTCTTCGCGGGGTTCTGCGGGTGCGTGGAGGGATGTCCGTCGGTGGCGGTGAGTCTCGCGCACGGCCGGGCGCTCCGTGCGGAGCCCGGCCCTTGTGTCCGGTTGGTGTCGCACACCTCGGCAACGGTGGTGCGACCGGGTGGGTGCGGGGCGCCGTCGTCCGCCCGTGCACGGCGCCTCGCGTGAATCACGGTACGGCGCCGACGGGTTGGGCAGAAGGGCACGGCAAGGATCCGTGGACGGGCGGCGGATTGTGGACAACTCGACCACTCGGACGAGTGAACTGCGCCAGGTTTCAGACGCGTTCGGCCACGGCCGCGGGGTCGTCGAGAACGGCTCGGACCACCGCGTGCGCGGCGCCCAGCAGCGGCCCCTCGGGGCCGAACCGCGAGACGGACACCGGACAGGCCGGTCCCGCGGTGCGCCGGTCCAGCTCGGCCTCCAGCGCGGGCAGCAGCCAGGGAGCGAGTTCGGCCAGCGCCCCGCCGAGCACGACGGCCTGCGGATCGAGCAGGTTGACCGCGCCGGTCAGCGCGACGCCGAGTGCCCGGCCGGCGTCGCGCAGGGCCCGCCGCACGCCGGCGTCGCCCGCGGCGGCGCGGCCGGCGAGCAGCCCGACCCGCCCCTCGCCCGCTGCCAGCCCGGCGGCCCGCAGCACCGCCTCCTCGCCCGCGTACTGCTCCAGGCAGCCCCGGCCGCCGCACGGGCACGCGGGTCCCTCCGGTTCGACCGGGACGTGCCCCAGCTCGCCGGCGAAGCCACGGGTTCCGCGCAGCAGCCGCCCGTCGACCACCAGCGCGGCGCCGATGCCGATCTCCGCGGACACGTGCAGGAAATCCTGCGGCGTGTTCTCGCCGAGCCAGAGTTCGGCCAGGGCGCCGAAGTTCGCCTCGTTGTCCACGGTCAGGGAGTACACGTCGGGCATCAGGGCGCCGAGGTCGGTGCCGTGCCAGTCCAGGTTGGGGGCGCGGACGACCGTACGGCCGTCCCGTGCGACCAGACCGGGCACGGCGACGGCGAGCCCCGCCGGCCACAGGCCCTGCCGCTCCGCCTCGGCGACCACCTGGGATATCAGCGCGGTGAGATCCTCGGTCACCGGTCGCGGGGCGCGCCCCCGGTTCGTGCCGTGCCGCACGGCCCGGGCCCTGACCTGCCCGCGCAGGTCGACCACGCAGGCCGCGAGGTGGTCGACGCCGACCTCGGCGCCGATCCCGGCCGGGCCGCGCCCGCTGACGGCGAGCGCCGAGCCGGGGCGGCCCACCCGGCCGGGCCGCTCGGGCCCCAGTTCCTCCAGGAGGCCGGAGCGGATGAGTTCGTCGACCAGTGTCGACACCGCCGCACGGGTCAGTCCGATGCGTGAGGCGACCGCGGCCCGCGACAGCGGCCCTTCGGCGCTGACGGTGTGCAGGACCCGGGCGAGATTGCGGCGGCGCATGCCCTGCTGCGTGTCGGACAGCGCGCGTCCCGGACCGGTCGGGCGGCGCTCGTTCAGCGGTGCGGTCATGCCTCCGTCGTCCTCGGTCCGTGTCCGGCGGCGGGGCCTCGGCGGACGATGTCCGGCCAGGTCCCGCCGGTCCTGTCAGTGCTCCCGCGTCCCCCGCTCCAGCAGCGGCGCCGCGTCGGAGAGTACCCCGGAGATCCTCTCCAGCGTCGCCTCGTCCCGCTCCACGGGGTCGAGCACCGGGCCGTCGGCCGTTTTCCAGCGGCGGGCGACCGCGGCCGGGTCCTCGCCGGTCAGCAGTCCCGCCGCCTGGGCCGCGGCACCCAGCGCGACCAGTTCCCCGGCCTCGGGGATCCGCACCGGCCGCCCCGAGAGCCGGCGTACGGTCTGCTGCCACGCCGTGCCGCGGGCGCCCCCGCCGATCAGCACCAGGGGAGTGGTGCGGTCGGCGTCCTGGTCGAGCACCAGGTCCAGTGCGCCGAGCAGGGAGTGGACGGCCCCGTCGTAGGCCGCCTGCAGGAGCTGCCCGGCGGTCGTGTCGTGGCGCAGCCCGTGCAGCAGGCCGGTGGCGTTCGGCAGGTCGGGGGTGCGTTCGCCGTCCAGGTAGGGGAGCAGAGTGACCTCGGTGCCGGGTTCGACGGCCTCCCGGTCGAGGCCGAGCAGCATGGCCATCCGGTCGACGGCGAGCGTGCAGTTGAGGGTGCAGGCCAGCGGCAGCCAGTCCCCGCGCGCGTCGGCGAACCCCGCCACGGTGCCGGTCGGATCGGCCGGACGGTGCTCGGAGACCGCGTACGCCGTGCCCGACGTGCCCAGACTGAGGACCGGGGTGCCAGGGCGCAGCCCGAGGCCGAGCGCGGCGGCGGCGTTGTCGCCGGTACCGGGAGCCACCAGGGTGCCCTTGGAGAAGGGCAGGTCATGGATGTCGCGCACCGTTCCGGCCACCTCTCCCGGCCGTACCACCCGGGGCAGCAGGGCGGGGTCGAGACCGATCCGGGCCAGGATCTCCTCGTCGTACGCCTCGGTGGCGGACGCCCACCAGCCCGTCCCCGAGGCGTCACCGCGGTCGGTGGTGCCCTGGCCGGTCAGCCGCTCGGTCAGGTAGTCGTGCGGCAGGCGCACGGCGGCCACCGATCGTGCCGCCTCGGGCTCGTGCTCGGCGAGCCAGGCCCATTTGGTGACCGTGAACGACGCGCCCGGCACACTGCCCGTACGGTCCGCCCAAGCCTTCGGGCCGCCCAGTTCGGCCACGATACGGCGGGCCTGCGGGGCCGAGCGCACGTCGTTCCACAGCAGCGCCGGCCGCACGGGGTCCCCGTGCGCGTCCAGGGTGACCAGCCCGTGCTGCTGCCCGCCGATCGACACGGCGGCGGCCTCGTGCGCCGCGTCCCCGCACCGGTGCAGCGCCGTGCACAGGGCCTCCCACCACTGGCGTGGATCGCTCTCGCGGCCGGCACCGGCGGAGACCGTGTGCGGTGCCTGACCGCTCGCCACGACCTGACCGGTGGCCGCGTCGACGACGAGCACCTTGGTGGACTGGGTGGACGAGTCCACACCGACGACGAGCGGACCCTCGGCTGCTGACATCGGCTCTCCTCTTTTTTCGCGGCTCGAGCGGCTGTGACCTGCGGAATTTCTGGCGCGGTGGGGCCCGCGTCCCGCGTTCTGGACTGGTGGGCGCCCCGTTGTCCCTTCCCAGGGACGCGTCGGCATACTAATTTGTAAATCGCCATGACGAAATAGTCGCAAGCGAGCAAGGAGCCGCGGCATGAACTACCAGCCCACCCCCGAGGACCGGTTCACGTTCGGGTTGTGGACCGTCGGCTGGCAGGGACGGGACCCCTTCGGCGACGCCACGCGCCCCGCCCTGGACCCGGTCGAGTCGGTGCAGCGCCTGTCCGAGCTGGGCGCGTACGGAGTGACCTTCCACGACGACGACCTGATTCCCTTCGGGTCCTCGGACACCGAGCGCGAGGCCCACGTCAAGCGATTCCGGCAGGCGCTGGAAGCGACCGGCATGACGGTCCCGATGGCCACCACCAACCTCTTCACGCACCCCGTCTTCAAGGACGGCGCCTTCACCGCCAACGACCGCGACGTGCGCCGCTACGCGCTGCGCAAGACGATTCGCAACATCGATCTGGCGGCGGAGCTGGGCGCGAAGACGTACGTGGCCTGGGGCGGCCGGGAGGGCGCCGAGTCCGGCGCGGCCAAGGACGTGCGCGCGGCGCTGGACCGGATGAAGGAGGCCTTCGACCTGCTCGGCGAGTACGTCACCTCCCAGGGCTACGACCTGCGCTTCGCGATCGAGCCCAAGCCCAACGAGCCGCGCGGCGACATCCTGCTGCCCACCGTCGGCCACGCCCTGGCCTTCATCGAGCGCCTGGAACGCCCCGAGCTGTACGGCGTCAACCCCGAGGTGGGCCACGAGCAGATGGCCGGCCTGAACTTCCCGCACGGCATCGCCCAGGCCCTGTGGGCGGGCAAGCTCTTCCACATCGACCTCAACGGCCAGTCCGGCATCAAGTACGACCAGGACCTGCGCTTCGGCGCCGGGGACCTGCGCGCCGCGTTCTGGCTCGTCGACCTGCTGGAGAGCGCCGGTTACGACGGCCCGCGCCACTTCGACTTCAAGCCCCCGCGCACCGAGGACTCCGCCGGCGTGTGGGCCTCCGCGGCCGGCTGCATGCGCAACTACCTCATCCTCAAGGAGCGCGCCGCCGCCTTCCGCGCCGACCCCGAGGTCCAGGAGGCCCTGCGCGCCGCCCGCCTCGACCAGCTCGCCCAGCCCACCGCCGCCGACGGCGTGCAGGCACTCCTCACCGACCGTTCCGCCTACGAGGACTTCGACACCGATGCCGCCGCCGCGCGCGGGATGGCCTTCGAACACCTCGACCAGCTCGCCATGGACCACCTGCTCGGCGCCCGCGGCTGAGCCCAGAACGTGGTGTGGGCGGTACGCGCGGGCGTACCGCCCACACCACGACGGGACATCAGATGCGGTGCGGCAGCCGCACGTAGGTCACGGTCGTCTCGACACCGCTGTCCACCAGCCGGCCCCGCGCGTCGAACGCGTCCGCGCCGTCCGACATCCCGAAGTCGTTGTCGTTGACGAGGGCGAGCGTCCGCTCGTCCACGCGCGCGACACCCTCGACCTTCCCCGGCACCCCCGCGACTCTGCCCAGATCGACGACCAGCCGTTTGCCGAGCACCGGCACGCCGGCCGCCGCCGGGTCGTCGAGCTGCTCCAGCGACGGCGAGGCGGTGTCGTCGTCCCAGCGCCCGCCCAGGATGTCCGCCCGGCGCTCCAGCCGCACCAGGTGCAGCCGCGCCGCCCTGTCGGTGCGCTCCTCCACCAGCAGCCGGTCCCGGCCCACGGCGACCACCGAGGAGATCTTCAACTCTGATGTGTCGTCCTCGCCGGGATCGACCACGTCCACCGGGTCGAAGCGGTACGCGTACTCGGCGGTGACCGCCCGCTGGCGGGGTGAGAAGCGCAGCAGCCGGGTCGTGCGCGAGGCGTCCCCCGCGTCCGCGTCGGGCAGCGACAGCGGGCTCTGCAGAGCCATCACCAGGTCTCCGTCCGGCAGTTGCGCCAGTCCCTCGAAACCGCGGTTGATCTTCCGGTGCAGCAGGACGGAGGGCAGCGCCTCGGCCACCGGGTAGTCCGCGCCGGTGAGTTGCAGCCCCTTGGGCACGTACCGCGTGAGCACCTTCCCGCGCGCGGAGACGTGGACCAGTGAGGGGCCGTACTCGTCGACGAGCCAGAAGGAGCCGTCCGCCGCCCGGACGATGCCCTCCGTGTCGAGTCCGTTCGGGTCGTACGACAGGGGTGTCCGGGCGTCGTAGGTGTACGGCGCCTCGTCCCGCCCCGCCTGGTCGGGCAGACCGGTGACGGGCCTGCCGGAGGACGTCGTCAGGGGGATCGCGTCCAGTACCCGCACCTGGTCGCCCGCCACACGGATCTTCACGATCGCCGGGTCGAAGCCGGGCACCGGGAACGTGCGGCGCTTCTTGCCGGCCACCTTGATCTGCCCGTTGGGCCCGCGGTCGGTGACCGTCCAGAACTCGCCCGTGCGACCCGCCGGAAAGATGTCGCTGCCGATACCACCCAGGTCCACACCCCGGTCGTCGTCCACGGTGCCCGGCAGCAGCCGGTTGCTGAAGGCGCCGAGCGGTATGTCGGGGAGCGTCGCCGTGCGGATGACGCGGGCGTCGCCCGTGCGGGCCTTGCCGGTGCGGCCGTCACCGGCGGGGGCAGCCGCCGCCGCGCCGGCCGCGACGACCGAGACGAGCAGGGCGAGCGGGAGCCCCGCCGCGAGAGAACGGCGGACGCGGCGCCGACCGGGGGCGTGCGAGGACATCGGGCCTCCTGAGAACACAATTGTGCTGACTGCCGTCAGGGTTGGGGCCCATGCGCAACGGCGGCCGACGGGCGGGTGAACGACGGGCGTCCACGGGCTGTCGGCCTCGGGCCGACAGGGGCCCGGTGTCGTGGAGGTGAGCCGGCGCTGCCTCAGCTCTTCGTGTGGTCGGGGTCCGTGGTCCGGGGCCGACGGGCTTCCTAGGTGGCGTCCTCCCTCGTAGCGTCCTCCTCCGTCGCGTCTTCCTCAGTGGTGCCTTGTGCCGTGGCGAGGGCGGTCGCCGGGTCGTGGGCCGCGGCGCCCACCGGCTCCCAGTGGCCGTTCTCCTTGCGGAAAGGCCACCAACGGCCGTCCTGCCCCAACCGGAGCTGGTGGGCCGCGCCGATGACGGTCCAACGGTTGCCCGTGGCCCGCAGCGAGGGGCGGTCCTCCTCATCCCAGGCCGACGCCAGTGCGGCACGCGCGCGTACCTGGGCCTCGCCGTCGGGGGTCCACCCCTCCTCCAGTACGGACAACCCGGCGGCGCCGCCCGCCCGCCAGGCGCGTACGGCCCGCGTGAGCTGTGCCCTGTCACGTCCTGCGCCGATGGCCAGCCGGTCCAGCAGGACGTCGTCCGCACGGCCCGCGGGGGCGGCGCCGCCGTCGCTCTCGAAGAGGCCCGCGGCAAGGCGGACGGCATCCTGCGCGACGGTGAGGCCGTCCTCGTCCGCCGGGTGACTCCAGGGCGCGTCCTCCCGCGCCCCGTCGAGCCACCTGTGGGCCGTGGCGGCGGTGTGCGCGGCCAGGAACTCCAGGGCGGCCGGATCGAGCCCGGGTGCCGGGGCGGTCTCGGTGCCCAGCGACGGCGGCAGGCCCGGCTCGGCGGGCGGAACGGGCACGGGCGGCAAGGGTGGCAGGGCGCGCCCGGCCGCATAGGCCGCCGCCGCGTCCACGCCCTCCGGCGAGTTCGGGGCGTCGCTCCGCGCGGCATCCCGCGCGCGAAGCTCGCCGAACAGGGTCCGCTCGTCACGCCCGCGCATCAGCAGCAGCACGAAGGGATCCTGGTCGAGCAACCGCGCCACGAGATGGCACAGCGCGCTCGTGTGCCCGCAGTGATCCCAGGCGTCGCAGTCGCAGCGCGGCTCCAGATCGCCGATCCCGGGAAGCAGTTCGATGCCGGCGGCCGACGCGTCCTCGACGAGATGGGGCGGCAGGTCGCGGTCCAGCAGGGCCGCGAGATACCCGGACCGTTCCACGGCCAGGTCGAGGAACCGGGCCCACCGGTCGTCGGGCAACTGCTCCAGCAGGACGTCCGCACGGTGTGCCGTACGGTCCTGGTCGTACACGACCGCGGTGATGCGGCCCGGGCGCACCGTCACGGCGCCCACCGCTCCCGATCGGGCGAGCCGCCGTCCCGTCCGTACCTGCTGACCGTCCAGCGCCGTGTCCTCCAGCGCCTTCAGCCAGGCGTGTCCCCACCACGTCTGCGCGAAAGCGCGCCCGCGCGCGGGCGGCAGCGCGGCAAAGGTCCGCTCCGTCTCGGTGCCGTGGTCGTTCATCGGGGTCCTCCTCGCAGCTCCACCAGCGCGGCCAGTTCGGCGTCGGTCAGTTCCGTGAGCGCGGACTCACCCGATCCGAGAACCGCCTCGGCCAGGTCACGCTTGCGGTGCAGCAGGTCGGCGATACGGTCCTCGATCGTCCCCTCCGCGATCAGCCGGTGCACCTGCACGGGCCGTTGCTGACCGATGCGGTACGCCCGGTCGGTGGCCTGGGCCTCGACCGCCGGGTTCCACCAGCGGTCGTAGTGCACGACGTGTTCCGCTTGCGTGAGGTTGAGCCCCGTGCCCGCGGCCTTCAGGGACAGCAGGAACACCGGGACCTCGCCGTCCTGGAAGCGGCGGACCGAGGCCTCGCGCTCCGTGACGGGTGTGCCGCCGTGCAGGAACAGCGACCGCGTGCCGCGCGCCGCCAGGTGCCGTTCGATCAGCCGTCCCATCCGCACGTACTGCGTGAAGACCAGCGCGCTCGCGTCCTCGGAGAGGATGGTGTCGAGCAGTTCGTCCAGCAACTCCAGTTTTCCCGAGCGCCCGGTGATCACCGGGCGGTCCTCCTTGAGGAACTGCGCCGGGTGGTTGCAGATCTGCTTCAGACCGGTCAGCAGCTTCACGACCAGACCGCGCCGCGCCATGCCGTCCGCGCAGGAGATCTCGGCCAGCGTCTCGCGCACCAGGGCCTCGTAGAGCCCGGCCTGTTCCCCGGTGAGCGTGACGGCGTGATCGGTCTCCGTCTTCGGCGGCAGTTCGGGCGCGATGCCCGGGTCCGACTTGCGTCGGCGCAGCAGGAACGGTCCGACGAGCCGGGCGAGGCGCTCGGCGGCGACCGGGTCCCGTCCGCTCTCGACGGCCTGTGCGTAGCGCGAGCGGAAGGTGCCCAGCCTGCCCAGCAGGCCCGGAGTCGCCCAGTCGAGGATCGCCCACAGCTCGGACAGGTTGTTCTCGACGGGCGTGCCGGTGAGTGCCACGCGCGCGCGTGCCCCGACGGTGCGCAACTGCCGGGCCGTGGCCGAGTACGGGTTCTTCACGTGTTGCGCCTCGTCCGCCACGACCATGCCCCAGGCCACCTCGGCCAGGCGCGGTGCGTCCGTGCGCATCGTGCCGTACGTGGTCAGGACGAACTCACCGTCCGCGAGGTCCGCGAGATCGCGCCGCGACCCGTGGAAGCGGCGCACGGGCGTACCGGGTGCGAACCTCTCGATCTCGCGCTGCCAGTTGCCCATCAGGGATGTCGGGCAGACAACCAGGGAAGGACCGCTCGTCACCGGGTCCTGCTGCCGGTGCAGGTGGAGCGCGATCAGTGTGATCGTCTTGCCGAGCCCCATGTCGTCGGCCAGGCAGCAGCCGAGGCCCGACGACGTCATCCGCGCCAGCCAGCCCAGTCCGCGCAGCTGGTAGTCGCGCAGCCGTGCGGCGAGCGCGGCCGGCTGCGCGACGGGCTCCTGCGCGTGCGGGCCCGTGAGGCGCTCCCGCAGGGCCGCCAGCCATCCGGTCGGCCGGACCTCGACACGGAGGCCGTCGACGTCGGCGGAGCCCGTCAGAGCGGCGCCCAGCGCCTCCACGGAGGTGATCTTCCGGTCCTGCCGCGCCCGGGCCCGGCGCACCTCGCCGGGGTCGACCAGCACCCACCGGTCGCGCAGCCGTACGAGCGGCCGGTTCGCCTCCGCCAGGTGGTCCAGTTCCGCGCGCGTGAGCCGCTGACCGCCCAGCGCGAACCACCAGTCGAAGGCGACCGGGGCGTCTGCGGACAGCACGCTCCCGTGTCCCGGCGCGCGGCCCCGGGCGTGGTCCGCGCCGTCGGGCGGCCCGACGGTCGCCCCGGCCGTCAGCCCGCGGGTCGTCTCCGCGGGCCAGTGCACCTCGACCCCGGCCGCGGCGAGCGCCCTCACGCCCTCTCCGAGCAGTTCGGCGATCTCCTCGCCGGTGAGTTCGACGGCGTCCGGCACGGTCGCCGACAGCAGCGGGGACAGCGGCGGCCACGCATGGGCCGCGCGGCGCAGCGTGAGCAGGACGTCCGTCCGGGCCCGGGCACCGAAGGTCCCGGCTGCGGCATCGGATCCAAAACCGTCCCAGACGTCCACGGCGTCGGCGACCCGCGCGGGACCGCTCACGCTGTGCACCTGCAACACCGCACGGAACCGCGGCTCCGGCCCGCCCGACTCTGCGGAGTCCAGTCCCGGCACCTCGACGCGCACCGAGATCCGCACCCCCGCGTCGTGTCCCGCGGCGACCTCGGCGGCCCACGCCCGGTGTTCCGGCACATGCTGCCGTTGCGGTGCCGCGTAGGCGGGACCGCCGGTGACGAGGGACGCGGCCGGTGAGCGGGGCAGCGTGTCGGCCACCGCGTCCAGGAAGGCACGCAGCAGGTGTTCGGGATCGGGCAGCCGCAGCCGCCCGGTGGCGTCGAGCGGTACGGCATGCGCCTCGGGCGGCATCGCGGCGGCCAGTGCGCCGACCTGCTCCGCGTCGACGCCGCGCAGGGGAGCCGCGCGCCACGCGTCGTGATCGCCCGCCGAGAGGCCGGGCAGCAGCAGGCCGCGCGCCGTGAGGTGCAGGCTCAGCATGGCTGCCGCGCCCCAGAAGACCGTGGCGCGGTGCCCTTGTCCGTCGGCCCGCGCGCGCGTGAGGACGGGCAGTGCCGCGCGCAGCGGGAGAGTGACGGCGGGAACGGTCATCCGCGTGACTCCGTCCCCGCCGGGAAGGACGACCGTCAGGTCCGTCACGGGCGAGTGCGCGACGGCCGAAGGGGCGTGGCCGTCGGGCCGCCAGAAGGCGACCCGGCCCGTACGCGCGGGGTCGGCGGGCAGGAACACGGCACAGCAGTGGGCGAGTTGGGTGAGGTCGGGCGGGGTGGCCAGGGAGGTCCTCTGCACGGTGATGCTGGTTCCTCAAATTTGACTACTGAGTGGGTCGCCGAGGGTACAGCACGCCGACGCCCGCTCCGCAACCACGCGGCTGTGACGTGCGACACCGCCGACCGGAGTGTCGCCTGCCCCCGGGGCCGTCCGGGGGTGCGCCCCCCACCCGCGGGGAGGCCACCCCCCTCCCGGTCCGGGTGCTGCCGCCATGGTCGGCACAGTGCTTCGGTTCGTACGTTTCCTCAGGTCAGGACGTTGCCGAGAGACCGGAGACCCCGCCATGCCCCAACCCGCCGCAATCGTCGCGGAAGGTACCGACGAGAGGGCCGTCGGGTCGTCCGCCGGCAGCAGTGAATTCGCGCCCCTGCTGCGCACCGTCAAGGGCCAGGAACTGCTGGAACGACGCCACGCCTGGTACGCGCGCGTCATCACCGGCAACGCCCTCGCCCTGGCCGCGGTCGTCGCCGGACTCTTCCTGATCGGCGACTCCTGGTGGGCGCTGCTCCTGGCGGTGCCCTTCGCCGTGCTCTTCGCCCGCACCGCGTTCATCGGGCACGACGCGGGACACGCGCAGATCACCGGCGACAAGGCGGTCAGCCGGGTCATCGGCCTGGTGCACGGCAACCTGCTGCTCGGGCTGAGCTTCTCCTGGTGGAACGCCAAGCACAACCGGCACCACGCCAACCCCAACCACCGGGACAAGGACCCGGACGTCGCCGCCGATGTGCTGGTCTTCACGGGGGAGCAGGCCGGTGTCCGGCAGGGCTTCCGGCGCTGGCTCACCCGCAACCAGGCCTGGCTGTTCTTCCCGCTCACCCTCCTGGAGGGCATCGCCCTCAAGGTGCACGGCTTCAAGGACCTGCGTCGGCAGTCCCCCCGGGAGCGTGCTCTGGAGGGCGTGCTCCTCGTGGCCCACGTGGTGGCGTACACGGCGTTGCTGCTCGCTGTCCTGTCCCCCGGCAAGGCCCTGGCGTTCGCCGCGCTGCACCAGGCGTTGTTCGGACTCCACCTGGGGCTCGCCTTCGCACCCAACCACAAGGGC
The DNA here is from genome assembly GCF_040641015.1 of Streptomyces sp. NPDC021356. Lineage (NCBI taxonomy): Bacteria > Bacillati > Actinomycetota > Actinomycetes > Kitasatosporales > Streptomycetaceae > Streptomyces > Streptomyces sp. NPDC021356. The sequence goes on from NZ_JBFACU010000012.1 coordinate 152,924, forward strand.
ATGGAGATGCCGGACCCCGACGGAGACCGCTGGGGCCACCTGCGCCGCCAGGTGCTCACCTCCCGCAACATCCGCGGTGGCGTCCTGACCGACTGGTTCCTCGGCGGACTCAACTACCAGATCGAGCACCACCTGTTTCCCAGCATGCCGCGCCCGCACCTGCGGCTGGCCCAGCCCCTGGTGCGCGCACACTGCCGCGCACTGGGCATCCCCTATGCGGAGACAGGCCTCGTCGACTCCTACCGGCAGGCCCTGCGGCACCTGTACGAGGTGGGGGAGCCGCTCAGGGCGGAGTAGCCGGGGCGGGGCCGCCCGGGCGGAGCGCGTATGAAGGCGGTCCGCGTCTGTACGGACCGCGTCTGGACGGGCCCTGTCCGGGGCTCCGTGTGCGGGCCCACCCGTAGGGGGCGCGGCTCAGGGATGGCTCAGGGACATCTCGGGGGCGTTTTGGGGGTGCGGCCCGGAACCGCCTGAGCCGCGGGGCCGTTTCCACGACAGAGAGCGGCAGTGGCCGCGAAGGAGGCGACAGATGTCGAAGAACGCGAAGATCGCCGTGGGCGGAGTGGCGCTCGGACTGATCCTGTGGATCTGGCTGCCCTGGTGGGCCGCGCTCCTGATAGTCCTGGGCGTCCCGGCGGCCGCCTACCTCGCGCTGGACCCCGCCCAGCGCCGCAGGCTGCGCCGCGTCACCCGCAAGGAGCTCGGCCGCTGAGACACGGCTGCCCGGGAAGCCTCGCCCACCTGAGCGAGCCTGCCCGGGCCGTCTCCCGCCCGGGACGCCTCGGGGCGAGCCGGTCCGGCTGTCCGACTGTTCAGCTGGGACGTACCGCCAGCTCGTCGAGGGCCTGCAGCAGACCGGGCAGCTCGGGGCCCCGGCCGACCGGATGGACCTCACCGGGCTCCTCGTCGAGGAGGACGAAGGCGATGTCGTCGGTCCGGGCCACCATCGACCATCCCGGTCCGTCGGCGCGCAGGGTCCGCGCCTCGCCCGGGGCGAAGGAGGATCGGACACGGCCCAGGGGCGGCGGCGAGTCCACGTACGCACGCGCCTCCGCCAGGACGCGCCGGACGCCCCGGTGGCCCAGGAGGGCCTGTTCCCCGGGGCCGCCCGGCGTGTCGCCGCCCGTGGCGGAACCCTCCGTCCCGCAGGTCCCTTGCTCCCGCTCTTCTTGCTGGCCCCCGCCTGTTGCTCGTCCCGGGACCGCGCGGGCCTCTCTTTGCGGCTCTGTCCCGGCACGCGGGCCGCTCGTGCCGGGTGCGTCGCCGCTCCGCTCGCGCGGGGTGGAGAAGGCGTCGTCGATCTGCTCCCGCCACACCGGCCAGCGCAGCGCGATCTCGTCGGCGCCCAGGCGCCGCTGTGCCGGCCCCCACGCACTGGTGTCCGGCGGTGCCAGCAGGGGGCCGTCCCCGGTGTCCGGAGGGGGATCGTGGGGTGCGGGCACACCTGGCGCCGCCACGGCCACGGCCAGCGGCCAGCCCGGCAGCGCGGCGATGACCGTGCGCTCGTCGGGCGACAGGTCGTACTCCATGCCGCAGTCCCAGGAAGCGATGGCCACGGCCACCAGGGACACGTCATCGACGACGACCGTCCACCGTGCCCCGGTGCCGTCCTGGCCGAGCACCAGTCCGTACCCGTCCGCCGACGGGGCCAGGCCGAGTGCCGCACAGGCCTCGGGATAGTCGTCACCGAGCACGCTCGGGAACTGCGCCGGCGTCAGCAGCACCGCCGTGAGCACGTAGAGCGCGTCATCCGCGGCGGTGACGGCTTCCTCGTCCGTCCCGGCCATCCCAGCCTCCCATCGGTTCGTCCAACGGCGCGCACCCTAGTGCGCGGGAGAGGCGGTTGTCACGACGCGCGTTACGTCCCGGACCTGCAGTTTTCCTCCCCGGAGGGGGCAAACGGCCGCACGGCGCCTGCCCGGACCCCCAGTTGCGCCCGCCGCTTCAACACGCATGGCTCATGGGCCACTACACACAGTAGAGTTGGAATGCGAACGCGAAGAAGGGGGTGTGGCGTGGCGAAGCGGTTCGAGCGGCTGGAGCAGATCCGCCGGATGGATCCGGTGGCCGAGGCGACGGAGATCCACCGGATCACCGCGGCCTACGAGTTCCCCTGGGACTTCACCCGCGCCCTGGAACTGGCCCTCTACCGCACGTACGCCGTCCCGAGCATCGGCAGACTGCTGGCCGAGACGGCCGAGCTGACCGACCGCGCGCAGAAGCGGTACGACGACACGTCCCTGCTCCTGGACACCGTCGTCGAGCACGGTTTCGCGAGTGAACGGGGCCGCACCGCGATCCGGCGCATCAACCAGATGCACCGCGGCTACGACATCAGCAACGACGACATGCGTTACGTGCTCTGCACGTTCGTCGTGATGCCCAAGCGGTGGATCGACGCGTACGCCTGGCGCAGACTCTCCCGGCACGAGACCGTGGCCGCCGCCGTCCACTACCGCACGCTCGGACGGCACATGGGCATCAAGGACATCCCCGAGTCGTACGAGGACTTCGAGGCGCATCTCGACGCCTACGAGAAGGCCAACTTCCACTGGGACGAGCGGGCCCGCACGGTCTCCGACTCCACACTCGACCTGATGACCTCCTGGTACCCGCGCCCCCTCGCACCCGTCCTGCGCGGCGCCACCCTCGCCCTGCTCGACGAACCGCTGCTCGGGGCCTTCCGGTACGACCCCCCGTCCGCGCTGACACGCACGCTCGTGCGGCGCGCGGTGCGGGCCCGCGGCCGCGTCGTCAGGCTGCTGCCACCACGTCGGGCGCCGCATTTCGCGCGCCAGAACTGGGAGATCAAGAGCTACCCGGACGGCTACCGGGTGGCAGACCTGGGTACCCGCCCGGTGCCCGGCGTCCGGGGATGCCCCGTGCGGCACATCGGTGACTCGGCGGGCCGCCTCGTCGAGTGAGCCGACCGTGGCGCGCGAGCGGACCGGCTTCAGAGGTACCGGTCGGCGCCCGGCACTTGGACCGGCGTCAGTCCTCGCGCACAGCCAGTGCCAGGAAGCGGACGTCCTCGTCGGCGTACGCCGTCATGTGCCACCCCGAACGCGCTAGCAGAGGACGGAGGTTGGGTTCCGCGCGCAGGTCGTCCGGTGTGAGCGTGCGTCCCTGACGTGCCGCGAGCGCCGCCCGGCCGATCGGGTGGAACAGCGCCAGCGTGCCGCCCGGCCGCACCACACGCCGCAATTCCCGCAGATCGTCCCCAGGGCCCGGCAGATGGGCGACCAGACCCGCAGCGAAGACGGCGTCGAACGACTCCGGCCTGAACGGCAGCGCGGCGACGTCGGCGAGCAGCAGCCGCCCGTCCCGGTCCCGGCCGGCCCGCACGGCGGCCTGAAGCATGGCCGGGGTAAGATCGGCGCCCACGACCACGCCCGACGCGCCCACGGCGGCGCGCAGAGGCGGCAGGGCGCGCCCGGTCCCGCACCCCGCGTCGAGCACGCGGTCGCCCTCGTCGAGCCCCAGCTCGGCGACCGCGGCGGCGTAGGCGGGGCCGTCGTCGGGGAACCTGCGGTCCCAGTCCGCGGCGCGGGCGGTGAAGAACTCCTGGACGTGTGTGTGGTCGTCGCTCATGCTCCGCATGATTCCTCACCACATCGGACAACGTCACTGCGCGCACGTTCGAACGCGAGGCGATCGTTCAGCTGTACGCCGGTGATGACCACGCGCGCGTGGAGGGTCGGCAGTTGCCGGGGGGGCGTCCGTCATCGGGCGGCCGGCGGGTTCGGCGACCGACTGCGTCCCCGCGCGGCACAGGTCGATCAGGGCCCGGTGTTCGGGGCCGCCCGCGGTTGCCTGGACCGTCCCGGGGGCGCCCGGGACGAGGGTGACGAGCGCGATCAGGTCGAAGGCACCGACCCCTGACGATGAAGACACTGGTCGCCGGTGGGTTCGGCGTGGGCAACACCACGCTGGTGGGCGCGGTCAGCGAGATCCGGCCGCTGCGCACCGAGGAACCGCTGAGCCAGGCGGGCCCCGTCGGTGGACGACACCCACGGGCGGACCAGAAGGTGACCACGACCGTCGCCATGGACTTCGGGCGCATCACCATCCGCTCCGGACTCTCCCTCTCCCTGTTCGGCACCCGGCCAGGACCGCTTCTGGTTCCCGTGGGACAAACTGTCAAAGGGGGCGCTCGGCGCCGTGGCCCTCGTGGGCCCATGCAGGCTCGAGGAACCCCGCGGTGGACTACTTCGAACACCCGCGGATCCCATTCGTCGTGGCCGCCGACTGCTTCCCGGGCGTCCGCGGCCACGCGGAGCGCGACGTCGCCCGAGCTCCCGATCTCGACCAGGGCACGCCCGTGGCGCTCTGCGACGCCCGGGAGCGCGACTCGGGGAAGGAGGTGCTGATCCGGCTCGTCGAGTACGCCGGGCGGATGCACACCGCCCGGCTGCTCGGCTCCGCGGGCTGAACGGCAAGCGGACGAACCACGCGCCCGGCGCCGGGAAGCCGGCCGGATCAGTCCGCGAGGTCCCGCACCGCCACGACCTTCTCGATCGTCGCCCGGACCAGGAGTTCTCCCGGGACGCCGTTGCGCGCACCGAACTCCTCGGCGCGCTCCTCGCCCATGTAGCGGGCACCGATCCGGGCGGCCCAGTGCCGGACCTCGCCCAGGTCCTCGGACACATGCGCGCGACCCTGCACCACCACGAAGGTGAACGGCGGCCGGTCGTCGTCCACGCACAGCGCGAACCGGCCGTCACGCGTCAGGTTGCGCCCCTTGACGGTCTCCTTCCCGGTGTTGAAGACCACGTCGCCCCCGTCGAGCAGGAACCAGATCGGTGCCACGTGCGGGCTCCCGTCGGCCCGTACGGTCGACAGTTTGCCGGTGCGGGTGCCGCCCGAGACGAACGCCCGCCATTCCTCGTCGGTCATCTTCTGTGCCATGCCCCCCATCCTGCTTGCCGGGGCAGGGACAGTGGTGAAGGCTGGCGGGAGATCCTCCGGCCGGGAGGAGACACGCAGGGGGCGACAGCATCATGGAACAGCACCGCACACTCGGCTGGCTGCTGGACGACCTGACCGAACGGGTGGAGGACGTCCGGCACGCCCTCGTCCTGTCCACCGACGGGTTGGTCACGGGAGCCAGCACGGGCCTGAGGCGAGAGGACGCGGAGCACCTGGCCGCCGTCTCGTCCGGACTGCACAGCCTGGCCAAGGGCTCCGGGCGGCACTTCGGTGCGGGCTCGGTGCGCCAGACGATGGTCGAGTTCGACGACGCCGTGCTGTTCGTCACCGCGGCCGGAACCGGCAGCTGCCTGTGCGTCCTCAGCGGTGCGGAGGCCGACATCGGCCTGATCGCCTACGAGATGACCCTGCTGGTGAACCGTGTCGGCGAGCACCTCGGCGTGGCCACCCGGCGACCTGAGCGCGGTTCTGCAACAGGCCTCTGACCAGCGCTTTCGCTGTCTTCCCTGGAGTTGTCCACAGGCCCGCGCCGAGATTCCCGGCACCGGCTACGGTTTTTCGCATGCGAACGCGACAGGCGCGAGCAACTCACTCCACGGGGGACGAACATGTCCGGCAACACCCTCACGCCCACGTCCACACCCATCGCCGAAGCGGCCGTCACGAAGCGCGACACGCCCTTAAGCCCGAGCCGGGCGGCCCGGGAACTGGGCTTCAAACGCGGCCAGTTCGAACTGGCCGTGCGCCTCGGCCACATCCGGACCCTCCCTGACGAAGGAGGAGGCGGCCGCCGGGTGGCCCGGGCGGAGATCGAGCGGCTCCGCGCCCAGGAGGACTTTCCCGAAGGGCTGCGCCGACGGGTGGAGGCCGTGGGCACCGGGCAGGCCACGGAGCTCCTGGGCGTCACCAGGGTCCGGTTCACTCGCCTGGCCCGCCTGGGCCTCGTGGTGCCGGTCGATTTCTACGTCAACCGGTACCGGGCCGTCGTCTGGCTGTACCTGGCCGACGAACTGGGGGAGTTCGCGGCCGAAACGAACAACATCTCCCTGCTGAACCGGCCGCTGCCGGAGACCCTGCGCGACCAGTTGGACGCGGGCCTGGACCTGCGCCCACGCAACTGGCGCGGGCGGTACCTCGGTTGCCTGCTGCGTCAGTCCGGCGACCCCTGGGAGGGGGCGGCCGCCCTCGCCTCGCTCCTCGACCCGCTCCTGGTCTCCGAGATCGTCCCCGACCCCTACGAACGGGCCCATCTGAACCGCTACCGGCCCAGGCCACCCGCTCACGGCGCGCCCGGTTCGCCCACCGCCCACCTCACCGAGCGGATCACCATGGCGGAGGACCCCGACGAGATCGCCTGGCTCCGCGCCGATCTGGTACGGGCGGTGTCGGAGGCACGCGACCACCGCCCCGCCCCTCGCCCGGCGCCCCGCTGCACCGAGGAGGAAGCGACGCAGGACGGACCGCCCGTAGCGGAGCGGCGGCAGGAGGGCACCGCAGGACAGCCGCCGCGAGGGCTGCTCGGGCGGATCTTCCGCAGAGGCGCCTGAGCGGGAGGGACCGAGCGTCCCGCCCGGCGTCCCGGAACCGGAGCGGCCCACCAGCGCCGGCCGTCGGCCGCCTACACCGGGCGGAACAGCCCCTCCTGGACGACCGACACGAGCAGCCGCCCCTCGGTGTCGAAGATGCGACCCCGGGCAAGACCCCGCCCGCCCGTCGCGATCGGTGACTCCTGGTCGTACAGGAACCACTCGTCCGCCCGGAACGGCCGGTGGAACCACATGGCGTGATCCAGCGACGCCATGTCGAAGCCACGCGGACCCCACAACGGCTCGATGGGAAGGCGCACGGCGTCCAGCAGCGTCATGTCGCTGGCGTAGGTCAGCGCGCACGTGTGCACGAGCGGATCGTCGCCGAGCGGCCCGACCGCACGCATCCACACCGCGCTGCGCGGCTCGGCATCCTGGATCTCCTCGGCGGTCCAGCGCAGCCGGTCCACGTAACGGATGTCGAAGGGCTGGCGGCGTGCCATGCGCTCCAGCTGCTCAGGCAGCGCGCCCAGGTGCTCCCGGACCTCGTCGGCGACCGTCGGCAGGGACTCCGGAGGCGGAACCTTGCGGGCGGGCGGCAGCTGGTGCTCGAAACCACCCTGTTCGGCCTGATGGAAGGAGGCGGTCAGATTGAAGATCGTGCGGCCCTGCTGCACCGCGGTGACCCGGCGGGTCGTGAAGGACCGTCCGTCCCGCACCCGTTCGACCTGGTACACGATCGGCACCCCCGGACGGCCGGGCCGCAGGAAGTACGCGTGCAGGGAGTGGACCGGGCGGTCGCTGTCCGTGGTGCGCCCGGCCGCCACGAGGGCCTGGCCGGCCACCTGGCCGCCGAAGACCCGCTGCAGGGACTCCTGCGGGCTGCGGCCACGGAAGATGTTGACCTCGATCTGCTCCAGGTCCAGCAGGTCGACAAGCCTCTCGGCCGGGTTCGTCATGGGTGGGGATCTCCTGTGTTCACAACTGACCGGCATGCGGGACCGGTTGACCGGCGTCCGTTCACAACTGTCCGACAGCGGTGACCCGGACGACAGCCCGGCCCTCGGCGTCCGAGGCGGCCAGATCCACCTCCGCGCTGATGCCCCAGTCGTGATCGCCGTTCGGGTCGTCGAAGATCTGCCGCACGCGCCACAACCCGTGCTGCGTCTCCTCCTTGATCACCAGCAGCTTCGGGCCACGGGCGTCGGGGCCCGTGCCCAGGTCCTCGTACTCGTCCCAGTAGGCGTCCATGGCCTCCCCCCACGCCTCGGCGTCCCATCCGGACTCGGCATCCATTTCGCCCAGCTCCTCGACCTGGTCGAGGGCGGCCAGCTCCACGCGACGGAACATCGCGTTGCGGACCAGGACGCGGAAGGCGCGCGCGTTGGAGGTGACCGGCTTGACCTGGTCGGCCTTCTCCTGCGCCTCCTCGGCGGTCATCTCCGCCGGGTTCGCCAGCTGCTCCCACTCGTCCAGCAGGCTGGAGTCGACCTGGCGCACCGTCTCGCCCAGCCACGCGATCAGATCCTGCAGGTCCTCGGACTTCAGGTCGTCCGGGACGGTGTGCTCCAAGGCCTTGTAGGCGCTGGCGAGGTACCGCAGGACGATGCCCTCGGTGCGCGCCAGCTCGTACAAGGACACCAGCTCGGTGAAGGTCAGGGCCCGCTCGTACATGTCGCGGATCACGGACTTCGGCGACAGCGGATGGTCACCGACCCACGGATGGCTCTTGCGGTAGGTGTTGTACGCGTGGAAGAGCAGCTCCTCCAGCGGCTTGGGGTAGGTGATGTCCTGGAGGCGCTCCATGCGCTCCTCGTACTCGACGCCGTCCGCCTTCATCGCGGCCACGGCCTCGCCGCGTGCCTTGTTCTGCTGGGCCGCCAGGATCTGCCGCGGATCGTCCAGCGTGGACTCCACGACGGAGACCATGTCCAGCGCGTAGGACGGCGACTCCGGGTCGAGCAGTTCGAAGGCGGCCAGGGCGAAGGTGGACAGCGGCTGGTTGAGCGCGAAGTCCTGCTGGAGATCGACCGTGAGGCGGACGATCCGGCCCTCGGCGTCCGGCTGGTCGAGCTTCTCGACGATGCCGCCGTCGAGCAGCGAGCGGTAGATGGCGATGGCCCGCCGGATGTGCCGAAGCTGCTGTCGGCGCGGCTCGTGGTTGTCCTCCAGCAGGTGCCGCATCGCATCGAACGCGTTGCCTGGACGTGCGATCACCGACAGCAGCATGGTGTGTGTCACGCGGAAGCGGGAGGTCAGCGGCTCCGGCTCGGAGGCGATGAGCTTGTCGAAGGTGGTGTCCGACCAGGCGACGAACCCCTCGGGCGCCTTCTTGCGGACGACCTTGCGGCGCTTCTTCGGGTCGTCTCCGGCCTTGGCGAGCGCCTTCTCGTTCTCGATGACGTGCTCCGGGGCCTGCGCGACGACGAAGCCCTCCGTGTCGAAACCCGCCCGCCCGGCCCGGCCGGCGATCTGATGGAACTCCCGGGCCCGCAGGGTGCGCACGCGGCTGCCGTCGTACTTGGTGAGCGCCGTGAACAGCACCGTGCGGATCGGGACGTTGACGCCCACTCCGAGCGTGTCGGTGCCGCAGATCACCTTCAGCAGACCGGCCTGCGCCAGCTTCTCCACCAGGCGCCGGTACTTGGGCAGCATGCCGGCGTGGTGGACGCCGATGCCGTGCCGTACGTACCGGGAGAGGTTGCGGCCGAACTTCGTGGTGAAACGGAAGTTGCCGATCAGCTCGGCGATCTCTTCCTTCTCCTCACGGGAGCACATGTTGATGCTCATCAGCGCCTGAGCCCGCTCCACAGCCTGGGCCTGGGTGAAGTGCACGATGTAGACGGGCGCCTGCCGCGCCTGCAGCAGATCGGTGAGGGTCTCGGTGAGCGGGGTGCGCCGGTACTCGTACGACAGGGGCACCGGACGGGTCGCCGAGCGGACCACGGCGGTGGGGCGGCCGGTACGACGGGCGAGATCCTTCTCGAAGAACGAGACGTCACCGAGCGTGGCCGACATCAGGACGAACTGCGCCTGCGGCAGCTCGAGCAGCGGGATCTGCCAGGCCCAGCCGCGGTCGGGTTCCGCGTAGAAGTGGAACTCGTCCATGACGACCTGGCCGACATCGGCGTCCTTGCCGTCACGCAGGGCGATCGACGCCAGGACCTCGGCGGTACAGCAGATGACGGGCGCGTCGGCGTTCACGGAGGCGTCGCCGGTGAGCATGCCGACGTTCTCGGTGCCGAACAGCTTGCACAGCTCGAAGAACTTCTCCGACACCAGCGCCTTGATCGGAGCCGTGTAGAAGGTGACCTCGTCCCGGGCCAGGGCGGCGAAGTGTGCACCGGCGGCGATCATGCTCTTTCCGGAGCCGGTGGGCGTCGACACGATCACGTTCGCCCCGGAGACCACCTCGATCAGCGCCTCCTCCTGGTGGGGGTAGAGCGTGAGACCCCGCTCCTGGGCCCACGCGTCGAAGGCTTCGTAGAGGGCGTCGGGGTCGGCGTTCGGCGGCAGCTGATCGATGAGGGTCACGCCCCCATCTTGCCTGGCCGCCCGGCCCGGACGGGAATCGGCTGCCGGAGCGAAGATCACGACCGCTACGCTGTGTCGCCGACGCACTCTCAGCGCACCGGGCCAACTGGGAGACAGCACACGACGAATGGGGCGGGGAACGGCCATGATGGGACCAGCACACTCACTGTCGGGCGCAGCGGCCTGGCTCGGCGTCGGTGCGGCGACCGCCGCGGCCGGGCACCCGATGCCCTGGCCGGTCCTGCTGGTCGGGGCGCTGATCTGCGCCGGGGCCGCGCTCGCCCCGGACCTGGACCACAAGGCGGCCACCATCTCGCGGGCCTTCGGACCCCTCTCCCACTGGCTCTGCGAGATCGTCGACAAACTGTCCTACGCCGTCTACAAGGCGACACGCAAGAAAGGCGACCCACGCCGTTCCGGTGGCCACCGGACGCTGACCCACACCTGGCTGTGGGCTGTCCTGATCGGTGCGGGCGCCTCCGCGGCGGCGATCACCGGCGGACGCTGGGCGGTGCTCGCGATCCTCTTCGCGCACATGGTGCTGGCCATCGAGGGCCTGCTGTGGCGGGCGGCCCGCGGATCCAGCAGCGACATCCTGGTGTGGCTGCTGGCCGGGACGAGTGCCTGGATCCTAGCCGGGATCCTCGACCAGCCCGGCAACGGCTCCGACTGGCTCTTCACGGCGCCGGGCCAGGAGTACCTGTGGCTGGGGCTGCCGATCGTGCTGGGCGCGCTGATGCACGACATCGGGGACGCGCTGACCGTGTCCGGCTGCCCCATCCTGTGGCCGATACCGCTGGGCCGCAGGCGCTGGTACCCCATCGGGCCGCCCAAGGCCATGCGCTTCCGGGCCGGCAGCTGGGTCGAGCTCAAGGTGCTCATGCCGGTGTTCATGGTGCTGGGCGGGGTGGGCTGCGCCGCCGCGCTGAACGTCATCTGAGCCGCTCGTCGGCCCCGCGACACCTTGGCCGGCCCCCTGCCCGGTCTTCGCGTGGACGGCGGACCGGGCCGTCGTGTCCGCCCTCAGCCCTGCCCCGAGCCGCCGCCGTAGCGGCGTTCGAACCGGGCGACCCGGCCTTCGGAATCCACCGTGCGGGCCTTGCCGGTGTAGAAGGGGTGGCTCTCCGAGGAGATCTCCACGTCCACGACCGGGTACGTCTCCCCGTCGTCCCAGTCGATGGTCTCGTCACTGGCGGCGGTCGACCGGGTCAGGAAGGCGTAGCCGGCAGCTCGGTCGCGGAAGACCACGGGGCGGTAGTCGGGATGCTTGTCCTGCTGCATGAGCACTCCTTGTCGTGCGGCGGCGGCGCGGGAAGCAACGGCGGCGACGGCGGGCGGGCGACGGGGTCAGCCGTACAGGGTGTCCTCGTCGACGACGTGCATCGCGGCCTCCTCGGCGGAGGCGGCGGCGCCGTCGATACCGACGTCCGTGGCGACCATTGCGCTCTCGTCGTCCTCGTGCACGCCCTCGTCGGGTGCCACGAGGCGCCCGGAGCGCGCGGCGCCGACCTCGTCGTCCAGGAGTTCCCCGTCGGAGCCCTCGCAGTCACCGATGCCGTCACCGTCCGGCGCGGCGAGGTCGGGCAGTTCCTCGGCCAGGCGCTGCTCCAGGGTCTCGCCCTGCCGGCGCTCCGCCGCGGTCACCCCGGTGTGCTCCACGGCCCACGGCCGCTCGGGCGGCGACCAGCCACGGTCCAGCGGATCGTCCACCCCGTCGTACTCCAGGGTGTCCTCCGAGTCCAGGACTCCGGTGTCTTCCTTGATCTCGGAGTCGTCATCGGGCTGGTAGACGTCGTCTCCCCATCCGTCGGCGCTGTCCACGGGTACCTCCAGGTGGTGGGGACGGGCCCGTACTCTCGCCGCCCGGCGCGAACCGGACGGTTCCCGGGCGCTCCCCGAGCCGCTGCCTCATTCCAGCCTTCCACCCCGGTTCGGGACCGCGCAACGGCACGGCGGCGGCCCGCCGCCCCGGGGCCCCGCGCCGCCCGCGACCTCCTGCGAGCGCCCCGGCCCGCCGGGCGCGCCGGGCCCGTCGGCCTGGCGGCCCGGGTGCCGCGGGCCGCCGCGACCGCCTGCTCCGCCTCAGCCGTGCCAGGAGCGCCACAGCGCCGCGTACGCGCCGTCCGCCGAGACCAGTTCGTCGTGACTGCCCAGCTCGCTGACCCGGCCGTTCTCGACCACGGCGATCACGTCCGCGTCGTGCGCCGTGTGCAGCCGGTGCGCGATGGCCACGACCGTGCGCCCGTCGAGGACCCGGGCGAGCGACCTCTCCAGGTGCCGGGCCGCGCGTGGGTCGAGGAGCGAGGTCGCCTCGTCCAGGACCAGGGTGTGCGGATCGGCCAGGACCAGCCGGGCCAGCGCGATCTGCTGGGCCTGGGCCGGGGTGAGCGCGAGGCCGCCCGAGCCGACCTCGGTGTCCAGACCCGCGTCGAGGGCCCGGGCCCAGCCGTCGGCGTCAACGGCGCCCAGCGCCGCCCACAGCTCGGCGTCCACCGCGCCGGTACGGGCGAGCAGGAGGTTGTCGCGCAGCGAGCCCACGAACACGTGGTGCTCCTGGTTGACGAGGGCCACGTGGGATCGGACGCCTTCCGCGGGCATCCGGGACAGTTCGGCACCGCCGAGGGTGACCCGGCCGTCCCGGGGCGCGTAGATACCGGCGAGCAACCGTCCCAGCGTGGACTTGCCGGCGCCCGACGGACCGACCAGGGCCAGACGGGTGCCGGGGGCGACCTTCAGGGACACCTGGCGCAGCACGTCGACGCCCTCGCGGTAGCCGAAGTGGACCCGGTCCGCGTGCACCTCCCGTCCCTCGGGAGCGAGCGAGGCGTCCCCGGCGTCCGGCTCGATGTCGCGGACACCGACCAGCCGCGCGATGGACACCTGTGCCACCTGAAGTTCGTCGTACCAGCGCAGGATCAGCCCCACCGGGTCGATGAGCATCTGCGCGATGAGCGCGCCCGTCGTCAGCTGCCCGATCCCGATCCAGCCCTGCAGCACGAACACGCCGCCGACCATGAGCACGGAGGCGAGCACCGTCACGTGGGTGACGTCGATGGCCGGGAACAGCACCGACCGGAGCCACAGCGTGTAGCGCTCCCACGCCGTCCACTCCTTGATGCGCCGCTCCGACAGGGCGATGCGGCGGTCACCGAGCCGGTGCGCCTCCACGGTGCGGCCCGCGTCGACCGTCTCGGCGAGCGCGGCGGCCACCGCGGCGTACCCGGCGGCCTCCGAGCGGTAGGCGGAGGGCGCCCGCCGGAAGTACCAGCGACAGCCGACCACCAGCAACGGCACGGCCAGCAGCACGACCGCACCGAGCGGCGGCGCGGTGACGACCAGGCCGCCGAGCAGCAGAACCACCCACACCACACCGATCGCCAGCTGGGGCACGGCCTCGCGCATCGCGTTGGCGAGCCGGTCGATGTCCGTGGTGATGCGCGACAGCAGGTCACCGGTGCCCGCCCGCTCCAGCACACCGGGCGGCAGGCCGACCGCTCGGACGAGGAAGTCCTCGCGCAGGTCGGCCAGCATCCGCTCGCCGAGCATCGCACCGCGCAGCCGCACCTCGCGCACGAACACGGCCTGGACGAGCAGAGCGATGACGAACAAGGTGGCGGTCAGACCGAGACGGAGTTCCCGGGTCCCGTCCGAGACCCGCTCGACCAGGTCGCCGAGCAGCCACGGGCCCGCCATGGAGGCGAGGACCGAGACCGTGTTGACGGTGACGAGCAGCACGAACTCCCGGCGGTGCCGGTGCAGCAGTTCGCTCACGTAGGCGCGTACGGTCGCGGGAGCGCCGACGGGCAGGGTGTCGGCCGTCGTCGGGGCCGCCGGGTCGTACACCGGCGGGGCCACGCCGATCATGCTGTCTCCTCGATCTCTTCGAGCTCTTCGAGCGCGCTCCGCAGGGAGCCGTCGTGGTCCGGTACGCCACCCGAGGCGCGCTGTTCGCCGGGCAGGGCGCGCTCCCCCTCACTCGCCGCGCGCTCCTCGTCACTCGCCTTGCGCTCCTCGTCCGTCTCGCGGGTCACCACGGACCGGTACCGGGCATCGGTGCGCACCAGGTCGCGGTGGGTGCCGATCGCGGCGACCGTGCCGTCGTGGAGCAGCACCACGCGGTCGGCGTGTTCCAGGACCAGCGGTGACGACGTGAAGACCACGGTGGTGCGCCCCGCGCGCAGTTCTCGCAGGCCCCGTGCGATCCGCGCCTCCGTGTGGGAGTCGACGGCGGAGGTCGGTTCGTCCAGGACCAGTACCTCGGGGTCGGTGATGAGGGAGCGGGCCAGGGCGAGCCGCTGGCGCTGGCCGCCGGAGAGGGACCGGCCGCGCTCGGTGATCCGAGCGTCCATCGGGTCATCCGCGAGCGGCGACGCCTGCTCCAGTGCCGCCAGGACGTCACCGCACTGCGCCGCCGCCAGCGCCGCGTCGGCCGTGACATCGCCCGAGGCGGGGACGTCGAGCAGTTCCCGCAGGGAACCGGAGAGCAGTACCGGGTCCTTGTCCTGGACCAGGACGGCAGTGCGCGCCAGTTCGAGCGGCAGTTCGTCGAGCGGTACGCCGCCGAGGAGCACCGAGGGGCCTGGCTCCTCGGGGTGGCCCCCGAGGCGTTCCGCCAGTCGGCCCGCCGCGTCGGGGTCGCCGCACACCACGGCGGACAGACTCCCGTCGGGGACGAGCAGCCCCGTCGCCGGGTCGTACAGGTCCCCGCCCGGGGCGCGCGGCTCACCTCGCTGCACGGCAGGAAGATCCGCGTCGGGGGCCAGATCCGCGTCGGGGGTCCGTTCCGCCTCGGGGGCCGGTTCCGCTTCGGCAGTCGGTTCCGCGTCGAGGGCCGGTCCCGTGCCGGCGGCCTCCGGGGTTTTGTTCCGTTCCGTGGCAGTGCGCTCCTCGGCCGGGATCCGGTCCGCGGCCGCAACCCCTTCCGTGGAGGTCCGCTCCAGGGACAGTACGCGCGCCGCGCGTGTGGCCGACGGCCGGGAGAAGGAGTACGCCATGGCGATCTCCTCGAAGTGCCGCAAGGGGTAGGTGAGGACCATGACGGAGCTGTAGACGGTGACGAGTTCGCCCACGGTGATCCGGCCGGCGCGGGCCAGGTGCACGCCGTACCAGACGACCGCGATCAGGAGCAGCCCCGGCAGCAGCACCTGGATGGCGGAGAGCAGGGACCACATCCGAGCGCTGCGCACCGCTGCTTGCCTGACCTCCTGGGAGGCACGGCGGTAGCGCTCCAGGAACAGTTCCTCGCCGCCGATGCCGCGCAGCACCCGCAGACCGGCCACGGTGTCCGAGGCGAGTTCGGTGGCGCGGCCCGCCTTCTCGCGCTGCACGTCGGCGCGTCGGGTCGCGCGCGGGAGCAGGGGGAGTACGGCGAGGGCCAGTACCGGCAGGCCCACGGCGACCACAACGCCGAGCGCGGGCTGGTAGACGAGCAGGGCGACACACACCAGCAGGATGGTGACCGCCGCCGCGGTGAAGCGGGACACGGCCTCCACGAACCAGCCGATCTTCTCGACGTCGGCGGTGGAGACGGCCACCACCTCGCCGGCGGCGACCCGCCGGGTCAGGGCCGAGCCCAACTGGGCGGTTCTGCGGGCCAGGAGCTGCTGGACACGGGCCGCCGCGGTGATCCAGTTGGTGACGGCGGCGCGGTGCAGGAAGGTGTCGCCGAGCGCGTTGCCCGCGCAGGCCAGGGCGAGCAGGCCACCGCTGAGGGCGAGTCGGGTGCCGGAGCGGTCGACGACCGCCTGGACGGCGAGGCCGACGCAGAACGGCAACGCGGAGACGGAGGAGAAGTGCAGCAGCCCCCAGGCCAGTGCTCTCAGCTGGCCGCCGAGCTGGTTCCGCCCCAGCCACCACAGGAATCGAGGACCCGAGCGTGCGTCGGGCACCCCCGGGTCGGGATACGGAAGGTCTTGAATCTGCATGACGTCCCAGTGGTTCGGGTCAGGGGCGGAGGGGCCGCGGAGGCGGCGACGAGCCGTGACAGGTTCGCTTCGCGGAGTCGTCGGAGGCAAGCGGTTTTCCGCTGTGCGGCAACGGGATTGACGTCGCGGCAGGCGCCAGGCACCCTGCCTCGGACGCGCCCCGGCGCCCGACCGCGCACGTCCTCCGCGCCCGCCAGGCGCCCGACCTCGCGTGTGTCCCGCGCACGTCCTCGGCACGCGCCCGGCTCGCGGCCTCGCATGCGCGAGGTGTCCGGCCTCTCCTCGGTGCTCCAGGTTTCCCGGAGCCATCCGTCCGGGTGTCTCGGCGCGATGTTCCCGTACCTCCTCGACCCCTGCTCAGGGCCCGATCGGCGCGCCCGGCACCCTCCAAAGAGGAGACGATGACGCTGTTTGGACCAATCTCGAGTAGATCGTCAGGTTCGTGATGGCCACCATGGAGCCATGCGAAGAGGCGGCGTAAGGCGTGCGATGGTCGCGGTGGCGGCCTGTGGTTTCTCTCTGACGGCTCTGGCCGCCTGTGGCGGTCCGCGGACCGAGGTCCGCCACAGAGACGTCCCCAGACCAGGAGGTCCCTCGGGGACCGCCCGGCCCGTTCCGGCGACGAAGCCGGCCCGTGTCCCGGGGGTGGGCGAACGGATCTGGAAGCGGGTCCCGGCGGGCACCCGGCAGGTCGTCGCGGTGTACGGGGAGGGCGTGAACTCCCCGGATTCCACCCTTGTGTTGTACGAAAAGCGGGGGACGGCGTGGGAGCAGGTCGACAGTTGGGCCTCGCACAACGGCAAGCAGGGATGGAGCACCGACCACCGTGAGGGCGACGAGCGCAGCCCCGTGGGCGTGTTCACGCTCTCCGACGCGGGCGGTCTCCTCGACGACCCCGGCACCAGACTGTCGTACACCCAGGACGAGGAGGCCTTCGAGACCCCCTACTACTGGGACGAGGCCCACTGGCACGACTTCGACTACGTCATCGCCATCGACTACAACCGTCAGCCGGGCAACCGCCCCGACGACCCGACCCGCCCCCTGGGGCAGGGGAAGGGCGGCGGCATCTGGCTCCATCTGGACCACGGCGACGGCACGTTGGGCTGCATCAGTGTTCCGGAGTCGGCCATGCAGTACCTGCTGCGCCGGCTGGACCCGGAGGACAAGCCGGTGGTGGTGATGGGGGACAGGGCGGATCTGCAGGCCTAGCCGGCAGCGCGGCGCCCGCTCGAACGGCCTTGCCGCTCAGCCGACGTGGCCGCTCCCCGCCCGCAGCGCCCCGGCGTGTCACCCCGTATGTGCCACAGCGTCACACTGTATGCGCCCCGGCGCGTCACCCCGTACGTCTCCCCTCGGGCGTGCCCGACCCTCCGGCCCGCTCCACCCGTTCACGCCCTCGGTGCGCTCTACCCCCACACGCCCTCGCGGGCCCCACCTGTACGCGGCCCGTTGCTCTCCACCCGTACGCGCCCCGGTGTGCGCCCCGCGTACGTGTCCGCGACTGCGCCCTCGGTGCACAAGCGCGCGCACGGCCCCGGCCGCTCCGTCCGCCGCCGTCGTGTCAGCGCCCTGTTCAGCAGCGGTGTTGCCCTGTGGGCACCGTGCCCACCAGAGTGTCCAGCAGTTCACCGAGCGCGGCGCGCTGACCTTCGGTGAGGGGCGCGAGGATCTCCTCGGCGGCGGACAGGCGTGCCCCGCGCACTTCGCGCAGGGCGCCGCGCCCCTCGTCGGTCAACTCGATGCGCGTCACCCGGCGGTTGGCCGGGTCGGGCACCCGGCGCACCTTTCCGCCGGCCTCCAGTCCGTCCACGAGCGTGGTCACCGCGCGGGGGACGACCTCCAGGGACTCGGCGAGGTCCGCCATGCGCGGCGGCTCGCCGAAGTGCGCCAGGGTGCGCAGCAGCCGCGACTGGGCCGGGGTGATGCCGAGCGCGTGCTGCTCCAGATGGCGCTTCTGGATGCGGTGCACCCGGCGGGTCAGCCGGAGCAACTGCTCGGCGAGGAGGCCGTCGGGGTCGGGGGTCGTCATGCGGGAACAATAACAGGACGACATTCATTATGAGCGTAGGTAACAATGAGCTAGCATCCGAGAAGCGCCCGGGCAGCGTCCGAAAAGGCGTCCGAAAAGACTTCCGGAAAGGCTTCCGGAAGGGCCGCCGACCGCACCCACGGCCGGGGCGCGCGAAGGCCGCAGAGCCCACTCACCCCCGTAGGAGCCCATGCACCCCGACCGTCACCCTTCCTGGACCCCGCCCGCCGACGCCAAGGAACAGCCCCGGCAGGTCCGCCGCATCCTCAGGCTGTTCCGCCCCTACCGCGGCCGTCTCACGGTCGTCGGCCTGCTGGTCGGCGCCTCCTCGCTGGTCTCCGTCGCCACGCCCTTCCTGCTGAAGGAGACCCTCGACGTCGCGATCCCGCAGGGCCGCACCGGACTTCTGAGCCTGCTCGCCACCGGCATGATCCTCAGCGCGGTGCTCACCAGCGTCTTCGGTGTGCTGCAGACCCTGATCTCCACGACCGTCGGCCAGCGCGTCATGCACGACCTGCGCACCGCCGTCTACGGACGTCTGCAGCGCATGTCCCTGGCCTTCTTCACCCGCACCCGCACCGGTGAGGTGCAGTCCCGCATCGCCAACGACATCGGCGGCATGCAGGCCACCGTCACCTCCACCGCCACCTCGCTGGTCTCCAACATCACCAGCGTGGTCGCCACGATCGTCGCGATGGCCGCGCTCGACTGGCGGCTGACCGTCGTCTCGCTGCTGCTGCTCCCGGTGTTCGTGTGGATCAGCCGCCGCGTGGGCAACGAGCGCAAGAAGATCGCCACCCAGCGGCAGAAGCAGATGGCCGCGATGGCCGCCACGGTCACCGAATCGCTGTCCGTCAGCGGCATCCTGCTCGGCCGCACGATGGGCCGCTCGGACTCGCTGACCGCGTCCTTCGGTGCGGAGTCCGAGAGCCTGGTCGGCCTCGAAGTGCGGTCCAACATGGCCGGGCGCTGGCGCATGGCCGTCATCACCATCGTCATGGCAGCCATGCCGGCGGTCATCTACTGGACCGCGGGTGTCGCGCTCCAGCTCGGCGGCCCGAAGGTCTCCCTCGGCACGATCGTCGCCTTCGTCTCGCTGCAGCAGGGCCTGTTCCGGCCGACCGTGAGCCTCCTGTCCACCGGGGTGCAGATCCAGACCTCTCTCGCCCTCTTCCAGCGCATCTTCGAGTACCTCGACCTGCCGATCGACATCACCGAGCGCGAGCGGCCGGTCCGCCTCGATCGGGTCAAGGGCGAGGTCCGCTTCGAGGACGTCTCCTTCCGCTACGACGGCGAGGGGGCCCCGATTCTCGACCGCGTCGACGTGACGGTCGCGGCGGGCAGCAGTCTGGCCGTCGTCGGACCGACCGGGGCCGGCAAGTCCACGCTCGGCTACCTGGTTCCGCGGTTGTACGACGTGAGCGGCGGCCGGGTCACCCTCGACGGCGTCGACGTGCGCGACCTGGACTTCGACACGCTCGCCCGCGCGGTGGGCGTGGTCTCGCAGGAGACGTACCTCTTTCACGCCTCGGTGGCCGAGAACCTGCGGTTCGCCAAGCCGGACGCCACCGACGAGGAGCTGCGCGCGGCGGCGAAGGCGGCCCAGATCCACGACCACATCGCGGCCCTGCCCGACGGCTACGACACCGTCGTCGGCGAGCGCGGCCACCGCTTCTCCGGTGGCGAGAAGCAGCGCCTGGCCATCGCCCGGACCATCCTGCGCGATCCGCCGGTCCTCCTCCTCGACGAGGCCACCAGCGCCCTGGACACCCGTACGGAGGCCGCGGTCCAGGAGGCCGTCGACGCGCTGTCCGCCGACCGCACGACGCTCACCATCGCGCACCGTCTGTCCACCGTCCGCGGCGCGGACCAGATCGTGGTCCTCGACTCGGGCCGCGTGGCCGAGCGCGGCACGCACGAGGAACTGCTGGAGCTGGACGGCCGCTATGCGGCACTGGTCCGCCGGGACGCCCGCACGGAACCGGCGGCGGACGCCCGCACGGAACCGGCGGCGGACGCCCGCACGGAACCGGCGGCGGACGCCCGCACGGAACCGGCGGCGGACGCCCGCACGGAACCGGCGG
>NZ_JBFACU010000012.1:173049-262931 GCF_040641015.1 Streptomyces sp. NPDC021356
CGGCGGACACCGGCACGGAACCGGCCAGGGGCGCCCGGCCGGAGCCGGCGAGAGGCGCCGGACTGGAGCCGACAAACTGACGATATGCCGGGTTTGTGAACTCCGGAGCGTTACCGTGCCCGCATGCACGCGAACACTCCGCCACAGAAGACTGTCGCACTGACGCGGAGGGGCCGACTGGTCCTCCTCGTCTCCGGGGCCGTCCTGGCCGGCACCGCCGTGGTGGTGCCGCTGCTGACCCTGCGCAACGACGGAGCGGTGCGCCCGCGCACGCTGGTGATCCCGGAGGGCTGGCGGGCCGCCCAGGTCTACGCCGCCGTCGACAAGGCGCTCGCGCTGCCGCCCGGCAGCACGAAGCAGACGGCCGCCGAGGCGGGTCTGAAGCTGCCGGACGCGGCGGAGGGCAATCCGGAGGGGTACCTGTACCCGGCGACGTACCCCGTCGACGGCAGGACGACCCCGCTGTCGCTGCTGTCCGCCATGGTCACCACCGCCGACAGGAAGTTCTCCGCGGCGCCGGTCGCCGCGGGCGCTCCCCGCCCCTCGCTGTCCCTCTACCAGGCCGTGACCATCGCGAGCATCGTCCAGGCGGAGTCGGCCACCAGGGCCGACATGGGGAAGGTGGCGCGGGTGGTCTTCAACCGACTGGAGCACGGCATGCCGCTCCAGATGGACTCCACCCTGAACTACGGCCTCGGCCGCACCGCGGCCCGCACCACCGCCGAGGACACGCGGATCACCAGCCCGTACAACTCCTACCGGCGCATGGGGCTGCCGCCCACCCCCATCGACAACCCCGGCGAGGACGCGCTGCGCGCCGTGTACGACCCGACCCCGGGCGACTGGGTGTACTTCGTCACGGTCAAGCCCGGTGACACCCGCTTCACCTCCGACTACGCCCAGCACCAGCGCAACGTCGAGGAGTTCGACGTCCGGCGGCGGAGCCCTGCCCGTCAGATCCCTGCGCGGCAGAGCCCCGGGCGGGCAGGGAGCGAGCAGCCGGGTCACAGCCCCGGTGCGCAGCCGACCACGAGCTGAGCCGGAGCCGATGCGGCGGTCCCGCCTCCGGACCCTCGGGCGGCGCCGGTCGTGTCCTGCGCGACGACGGCCGCGTCCTCACGCAGCCACGGCCGGCTCCCCGGCCAGCAGCCGCCGGATGTCCCGGACGGCCGCGCGCCCCGCCCGGCTGGCCCCCACCGTGCTCGCCGAGGGACCGTAACCGACCAGGTGGACGCGCGGATCGGCGACGGCCCGGGTCCCCTCCACGCGGATGCCGCCGCCCACCTCGCGCAGCCGCAGCGGCGCCAGGTGGTCGAGTGCGGCCCGGAACCCCGTCGCCCACAGGATGACGTCGGCCGCCAGGCGCTGCCCGTCCCGCCACTCCACTCCGTCGGGCGTGATCCGGGCGAACATGGGCCGGCGGTCCAGGACGCCGTCGCGCAGTGCCTGCCGCACGGCGTCGTTCAGGGGGAGGCCCGTGACCGAGACGACGCTGCGGGGCGGCAGTCCTCGTCGGACCCGTTCCTCGACGAGCGCGACCGCGGCACGGCCCGCGTCCTCGTCGAAGGGCCCCTCGCGGAAGACCGGCGGCCGTCTGGTCACCCAGGTGGTGGCGGCCGCGTACGGCGCGAGTTCCATGAGGTGCTGGGTGCCGGACGCGCCGCCGCCCACCACGATCACCCGCTGCCCGGCGAACTCCCGCGGACCGGCGTACTGCGCGGTGTGCAACTGCCGCCCGCGGAAGGTCTCCTGACCCGGGTAGCGCGGCCAGAACGGACGGTCCCAGGTGCCGGTCGCGTTGATCAGCGCGCGCGTCGACCACACGTCCTTCGAGGTCTCCACCAGCAGCCGCCCACCGGGGCCTTCGCGCACGGCGCGTACGTGCACAGGCCGCCGCACCCGCAGGTCGAACGTGCGCTCGTACTCGGCGAAGTACTCGCCGACGACGTCCGCGGACGGCCGCGCCGGGTCGGCGCCCGTCAGCTCCATCCCCGGCAGCGCGTGCATCCCGTGCACCTTGCCGTACGTCAGTGACGGCCAGCGGAACTGCCAGGCGCCGCCCGGCCCGGGGGAGTGGTCGAGCACGACGAAGCCGTGATCCGGTTCGAATCCGGTGCGCCGCAGGTGATGCGCGGCCGCCAGGCCGGCCTGACCGGCACCGACGACGACCACGTCGACCTCGTGTGTGCTGTTCACGCAGGCACCAACCGAGTGGGGGGCGCGGATCTTCCCCGGGATCGACGAGGATGGGTGCATGTCACATGCCTTCACCACCCGAGTGCTGCACGTCGCCTCCGGTTCACGGGAGCGGGTCGTCGACCTCACCCGCGACTGCGAGACCTTCCTGCGGGAGGCCTCCGACGGCCGTGACGGCCTGCTGAACCTGTTCGTACCGCACGCCACGGCCGGTATCGCGATCATCGAGACGGGCGCGGGCAGCGACGACGACCTCCTGGCCGCCCTGCACACGCTGCTGCCCGCCGACGACCGCTGGCAGCACCGCCACGGCAGCCCCGGTCACGGCCGCGACCACGTCCTGCCCGCCCTCGTCCCGCCGCACGCGACCGTCCCGGTCCTCGGCGGACGCATGGAACTGGGTACCTGGCAGTCGGTGTGCCTGGTGGACACCAACGTGGACAACCCGGACCGCCGGGTGAGGCTGAGCTTCCTCGGCTGACCGGGGCGGACGCGGGGCGGGCGGGCGGAGGGCGCGGGCCTGTGGGACGCCCGACTGCGCGCCTCCCCGCGCGGAAGGGACGGACCTGCCGACGCCACCGTCGCCGAGCGTCAGGAGCGGATCCTCGCCGCGGTCCGCAAGCACGGCATCGTGCGGCTCGTGCGGCCCTGGTGCAGTCAGGGGGCAGCAGTGACCGTAGGCGTAGGCGTCGCGCTGCCGGCCGATCGCGGCCTGGTCCGGCGCATGCACGGCGGCTTCGCGCTGCCGCGCCGGGCACAGGCGGCCCTGCCGGGGGAGGGCGTGCGCGGCGCCTGCGGCCCGAGGACGACGGGTTTCCTGGCCGGCACCGTCATGCTCTCGGTGGAGCACTACGGGCCGCCCGTCATCCAGGGGCGCAGACCACCGAGGCCGAGGGCAGGCGAGCCTCGCGCCACGACGACCCTTCGGCCCCACGCTCGCCCAGGACGCTGCCACGCCCGCGCACGCCCGTGACGCCGGTCTCGCGGTGCGCCGCCTCGCCTGCCCGGGGCACCGCCGGGTCGAGTTGATCGACACCTGGGCGAGCCCGACCCGCAAGGCGCCGCGCACCGGCCGGCAGGACGCCGTACGGTGCGGGGACACCGCCCCCGAAGACGTGAACTACTGCGCCCTGGCGGCCCGTTCGGATGCGAGGGCCTGCTGCGGCCGGAGATCCGGCTGTGCAGAGGGGTGGTTCACCTCGCGCGGACCGGAGGGCCGGACGGGGTGCTCACGCAGGTTCCGGGGCCCAGGGATCGACGGTCCGCGGAGGTCACGTCGTGGCACCGCTTCCGCGGGCGCGGGGCGCCGCCGTGCTGCGCCGGACCACCAGCCGGGTGGGGACGAGCGTGGTGCCGCGCTCCGTCCCGCTCTCGCGGACCTGGCGCAGGACCCCTTCCACGCACAGGCGCCCCACCTCGGCGAAGTCCTGGTGCACGGTGGTGAGCGGGGGCAGGAAGGACGCGGACTCCGGAATGTCGTCGAAGCCGATGACGGAGATGTCCTCGGGCACCCTGAGCCCCCGCTCGTGCAGGGCCCGCAACAGCCCCAGCGCCATCTGGTCGTTGGCCGCGAACACCGCCGTGCAGTCCTCCTGCCCGGCGAGGTGGAGGCCCGCGCGGTAGCCGGAGTCCGCCGACCAGTCGCCGCGCACCACCGGCGGCGGCACCCGCCCCTCCTCGGTCAGTGCCGCGCGCCAGGCGTCGGCCCTGCGCTGCGCGGCGAACGACTCCTCGGGGCCGGCCAGGTGCCACACCGTGCGGTGTCCGAGGCCGAGCAGGTGCCGCACCGCGTCCCGGGTCCCGCCGGTCTGGTCGGTGTCGACCACGGTGTACCTGTCGCCCGCGTCCGAGTCCGCCACGACCACGGTGATGTGGGGCGGCAGGGAGAGCCGGGCCGCGTCGAGCAGGTGCACCTCCATGATCACGATGGCTGCGTCGACGGCGAGTTCGCCGAGCCGGGAGAAGGCGCCGCGGACCTCGTCCTGCGTGGGCACGGCGACGGGGAGCAGGGTGACCGCGTACCCCTCCTGCGCGGCCGAGGTGGCGATGGCCTCCAGCGTGCGCATGTTTCCCGTGGTGGACAGGGTGAAGGTGATGACGCCGATGGTGCGGAACTCGCCGCGCTTGAGGGCGCGGGCCGCACTGTTGGGCCGGTAGCCGAGTTCCTTCATGGCGGCGAGCACCTGCTGCCGCGTCTCCTCGTTCACCCCCGGGAAGCCGTTGGAGACGCGGGAGACGGTCTGCGAGGAGACACCGGCCAGACGTGCCACGTCCGCCATCGACACGCTCCGCCTGCGTCCGGCGGTACGCCCCGCGGCCGTCGTGGTCCGGGAGCGCCGCCCACCGCGCGCCGAGGCGCTGTCCGCTGCTTCCACCGTCTCCCTCATCCGTGCGCCGGCCGGGGCGGCGCGTCGCGGCCACCCGTAGCCCGTACCGGTGCGGTGGGGGCAGGTCGGCACCGCATGTTTACGTGAACGTATCAGCCGAGCGAGCGGCGGCGCTCCCGCGCGATCCGCCGGCCGGGCGCGGGGTGCTGTCCGTGCCCGCGGGAAACCCGACACGGAAACCTGTCATGCTTTACCCAGTGCTGGGACGTTTCCGCGCCTGGCGGTACGTTTCCGCTGGGCGGATTCATCGCCGGGAGACTTCCTGAAGGCGGCCCTCTGGCCTCTTTCTTATGGCACGCTAGCACGAAGCGGAACCTGAGGTACCGCACCTCTTGCGACCTTCACGCGGATGAGTGGACGTCCAGATCCCCTGTTTGCTGATGTTCCGGGCAGGACACTTTCCCGGGTGACGGGCGGAGGGATTTCGTGGACTGTTCTGAAGAGTTCAATCGTTCAAAAGAGTTCCAGCGGGAATTCTCCTGGGATGTCATTGCCGGCCACCGCGAACGCCTGATGCGCCTGGTGCGCCGCCGGCTTCCGAACGCCCAGGACGCGGAGGACTGCGTACAGGAGGCAATGCTCCGGGCCGCCGCGCACGGAAACCTGGACCGGGAGCGGATCGGCCCCTTTCTGACGTCGGTCGCCCTGCGCCTGTGTGTCGATCACTACCGTGAGCAGGAACGACGTCGTCGGCTGCTGCGGCGTGCGGCTGATGCGCGCGCCCCCGAACTGCCCGACGAAGGCGTCTGCGACCAGGACTTCGGGCGCTGGCTGCTCGGACAGGTCGACCTGCTGCGCGGCCGGGAGCGCCAAGTGGTGCTGGCCCGCGCCCAGGGGATCTCCACGCTTGAATTCGCGCGGATGCACCAGATCTCGGTGAAGGCCGCAGAGGGAGCTTTCACCCGGGGTCGGGCCCGGCTGCGCCTGGTGTGCGCCCGCGCGCTGGACGGTGCAATGGCCTGAACCATAAATGATCGCGTGCGATCGGCAACACGTTCCGTAGATTCCGCGAGTTCCGTGAGTGTGGCGGTGAGTGGAATTCACGAGAATGATCCCCCTGGTTGAGGGATCGCATTTCGGGGCTCATTTATCGGGCTCCATGAAAAATCAACTCCGGATTTCGGGGGACTGCTCCCCGGGCTCCGTGAGGCACATGAAAGGGAAGTGGCCGTGGGGAAGAACAACACGCAGGACACCATCAAGGATCTGATCGGGGACATCGCCGACAGCACGAAGAAGGCCTTCGACGAGATCCTCGACCGGAAGGACGACGACCGCAGCGCCCTCGACTGGCTCGGCCCGGTCAACCCGTACCAGGCGCTCACCGGCCTCCCCGGTGACGTGCTCCGAACCGTCAGCGCGCTCTCCGCCCTCGGCGGGGTTGCCAACCCCGTCGCAGCGCTGGCCAGTGCCGCCAACGCCGCGGCCGGCGGCAACCCGCTCGCCGCGCTGACGGGCGCCGCGGGCAACCCGCTCGCGGCGCTCGGTGGCGGGGGCGGCAATCCGCTGGCCGCGCTGACCGGCGCGGCGGGCGCCGCCAACCCCCTGGGCGCCCTCACCGGCGGCGGCAATCCGCTCGGCGCGCTCGCGGGCGGCGGAAACCCCCTCGGGGCGCTCGGCCAGGTCGCGGGCGGCGCGGCCTCGGCCGTGTCCGGTGCGGCGGGCATGGCCGAGGGGCTGGCCGCGCTGCCCGCCCAGCTCGCCCAGCTCACCGAACTCGTCGGCAACCTGGCGAGCGTGCTGGAGAACGTCCAGAAGGTCGCGGGACCGCTCGCCGGCGTGAGCACGCCGGCCGCCCGCAAGGCCACCTGAGCCCGTCCCGGCTCCCGTGCCCACCGGGCGGAAGCCCCCTCCCGCCCGGTGACCCCCTCACAGGACCGACGCGATCCGTCCGGGACGTCCCGGACATCCGCCGGGACGTCCGTCAGACATCAGGAGGATGTGGCACATGAGTGCCCCGCTCGGCAGCCGGCTCCGGCTGGTGGTGAAGGTGCTGGGAAGTCTCGTCACCGACGAGGTCGGCCAACTGGCCCGGACCAGGCGGCAGTTCGGCCGGGAATCCCCGCCCGTGGGCACGTCCTCCGAGGGGGAGGGGGCCCGCCGTGCGCGAGCGGTCCGCCAGGCCCTGGAGAGTCTCGGCCCGTTCTACGTCAAGCTCGGGCAGATCCTGTCCACGCGGCCCGACATGGTGCCCCCCGCCATGATCGCCGAACTCCAGAACCTCCACGACCAGGTCGACGTCCAGCCGTTCTCCGTCTTCGAGCCCGTACTCGAGGCGGAGCTGGGCCCGGACTGGAAACTCTGCTTTGACGACGTCGACACCACCCGCCCGCTCGGCGCCGCCTCGCTGGCCCAGGTGTACCGGGTGCAACTGCCGGGCGGCCGGCCGGCCGTCGTCAAGGTGCAGCGCCCCGGCATCCGCGACACCGTACGCGCCGACATGGCGCTGATGCGCAAAGCGTCCCGGATCCTGGCGCGCACCGCGCCCCGCTTCAACGAGGTCATCGACGTGGAGGCGATGCTCGACTCCATCTTCGACGCCATGGAGCCCGAGCTGGACTTCACCGGCGAGGCCCGCAACATGGACGAGGCGCGCGAGAACATCCGCCGCTACCCGACCCTGGAGGTGCCCCGCGTCGTCCACGCCACGCCCAAGGTGCTGGTGCAGTCGCTCGCGCCGGGCACCTCCGTCCGCCACGCCGACCGGCGCGCGTTCAGCGACCGCGAACGCATGGACATGGGCAAGGACCTGCTGCGGTTCATGTACCGCGGCTACTTCGTCGACCGGATGTTCCACGCCGATCCGCACGCGGGCAACGTGTTCGCCCGCCCGGGCGGCCCGGCCACCCTCATCGACTGGGGTATGGTCGGCCGGCTCGACCGGCGCACCAGCCTGCGCCTGCTGCCGCTGCTGATGTCCATCGCCCAGAACGACGGGCACGGACTGGCCTGGGCCTGGGCCGACATGGGCCGCGTCACGGCCTGGTCCAACCTGCCGGCCTTCGCCTCCGACATGGCGGCACTGGTTCCCAAGGTGGCCACGGCCTCCCTGGAGGACATCAACTTCGGGGTGTCCCTGACCACCGTGCTGGAGAAGGCCACACGACGCGGCATCGGCTCCGCGCCGTCCATCTCGCTGCTGGGCAAGTCCTTCGCCAACCTCGAAGGCTCGGTGCGCTGCCTGGCGCCGGACATCGCCCTCGCCGAGGTCTTCAAGTCCGAGGTGCGCGGCATCATCGTCTCGCTGCTGCGCGAGTACTTCTCCCTCGACCAGGTCGCCCGCAACACCATGGACCTGCTCACCGCCGTGACCTCGGGCCCCGAGCAGTGGCGCGGGGTGCTCGCGGACGCCGCCAACCGCCGCTTCGCCCTCCAGGTCAACGAGCCGTACACACCCTCCTCCCTGGGCGGCCAGCGCCCCTGGTCGCCCTCGCGCGGCCTGATGGCCCTGGGCGCGGCGGCCCTCCTGCTCGACCGCCGCCGCGCACCGCGCTGAGCCGCGCCGCCATCCCGCTATGCCGACCCGCAGCCCTGCCGACCCGCAGCCCCGCCGACCCGCCGACCCGCAGCCCCGCCGACCCGCAGCCCTGCCGACCCACTGACCCGCCGCCCCGCCGACCCATCAAGCCGACCGACGCCGCACACCCCGCCGACCCGAGCGTCTGCCGGGCCGTCCGCCTGACGCCCCCGGCCCCGCCTGCCGAACCGGCCGGGCGGGCCCGGGCGCCCGGACGGCCGGTGCCCCGGCGCCGCCGCTCGTCCCGGCGAACCATCCGTGTGCGCACCCTCCGACGAAGGATCTCGACCGATGCCCATGCTGCTGCCGCACGACGACACCCCCCACGACACGGAGTCCGCCTCCGCCGGGCTGGACGGCGTCTCCGGAACGGCCCTGTGGACCGTGCGGATGCGTGCTCAGGAGTCCGCCCGCGCCGACGCCCTCTTCGACGACCCGCTGGCCGCCGAGTTCCTCACCCGTGCCCGTGAGGTGGGCACCCCGCCCGGCAGCGGGCTGCTCCAGCAGGTGCTCCCGGACTGGCTGGCCGTGCGCACCCGGTTCTTCGACGACCACCTCCTCGCCACCACCCGCGCCGGCTGCCCGCAGGTGGTCCTGCTGGGCGCCGGGCTCGACACCCGCGCCCACCGGCTCGACTGGCCGGCTTCGGTCCACCTCTTCGAGGTCGACCTGCCGGCCGTGCACACCTTCAAGGAACGTATCGTCGCCGCGCACCCGCCGGCCGTCGCCCGGCGTGTCCCCGTCCCCGCCGACCTCCTCGCCGACTGGTCCGGCGCGCTGCTGGCCGCCGGGTTCGACCCCGAGCGGCCCACCGCGTGGCTGTGCGAGGGGCTTCTCTTCTACCTGGCGCCCGAGGCCGTGGACCGCTTGGTCGCCACCGTCGGCGAGCTGTCCGCGCCCGGCAGTTCGCTCGGCGCGGAGTGCCTGAACGCCGAGGCCGCCGACTCGCCCTTCGTCCGGCCCTGGCTGGAGGCCCTGTCCGGCTCGGGCACCCCGTGGGTGTGGCACCTCGCGGACGCCGAGCACTGGTGGGGCGAGCGCGGCTGGGACGCCCAGGTGGCCGACCTGCTCTCCCTGCCGTACGCCCTCGAACGCTTCGCACCCCACCTGGCCGCCCATCCCGGCCTGGAGAAGCAGAGCATGCTCCTGGTGACCGCAACCCGGCCCGCCGGCGGGCGGTGAGTGCGATGGACGGCCACAACCTCTGCCAGACACCGACCACCTACCGGCTGCTGCGCCTGGAGTACCTGCTCGGACTCCTCGTGGCCACCGGGTTCTTCCTGGCCCACCTCGCCGAGGTCCGCTGGTGGGTCGCCGCCGTGCTCTTCCTCTACGTCGACCTGATCGGCTACCTGCCGGGCGCCGTCGCCTACCACCGCAGCCCCGACCGGCGGATCTCCCGCGTCTACTACGTCCTGTACAACACCATGCACAGCCTGAGCGTGCAGGGCGCGGTCCTCGGCGCCTGGGTGCTGGCGCACGGCTGGGAATGGGCGCTGCTCGTCCTGCCGATCCACCTGTTCGGCGACCGCGCCCTGTTCGGCAACTTCGTCAAGTCCTTCACCGTGTCATTCGAACCCCGCCCGCACCCCTCGGTGCAGTCCGCGCTGCGCGACTTCGCGTCCGTGCCCTGGCACCAGGCGGCCACCCGATGAGCACCCGGCAGGCACGGCAGCCGTCACCGCGACCGCGGCGACCACAACCGCCGCAGTCCCTCGCCGACGACGAGGCCTACGCCATGCTGCGCCGCCACGCCGGTCACAGCAGCGCCTTCCTCGCCCTGAACGCGGGCAACCGCCGCTTCCGCACGGCCGGCGTCGACGGCTTCGTCCCCTACCGGGAAGGCGGCCGGCGGCACCTGTTCCCGCTGGGCGGCCCGGTCTGCGCCGCCGGCGACCGGGACCGGCTGCTCACCGCCCTGCTGGAGCGGGCCGGGAGCGAGGGCCGCCGGGTCACCGCCGTCCAGCTCCCGCGACCGGCCGCCGAACTCCACGCCCGGCACGGTTTCACCGTCAACCAGTTCGGCGCATCCTTCAGCATCCACCTCGACGGGTACAGCCTCGGCGGACAGCGCATGGTGAAGGTGCGCAACATGGTCAACCGGGCCCGCCGCGAAGGCGTCACCGTCACCGAGGTGACCGCCGGCGAGCGCGCCGACCCGGAGGTCACCGCGGCCCTCGACGCCGTCGACCGGGCCTGGCTGCGCGACAAGGGCCGCCACGTGAAGGAGCTGGACTTCCTCATCGGCGAGCGCGGCGGTCCCGGCGCACCACACCGGCGGCTGTTCACCGCCCGCCACGCGGGACGGACGGTCGCCTACGTGTCGTACTCGCCCGTCTTCGGCGAGTGCGGCGGCTGGCTCTACGACCTGACGCGGCGGCTCCCGGACGCCCCGCCCGGGACGGTCGAGATGGTCTTCGCCACCGCCTTGCGCCGCTTCCAGGACGAGGAGTGCGCCTGGCTCCACCTCGGCTTCACCCCGTTCGTCCAGCTCCGGCCGGACGCGTGCGCCTTCGGGCCCACCAGCGGCGTGCTGCGGCGCTGCCTGGAACTCCTCGCCGCCAAGGGGCAGGCCATCTACCCGGCGGCCACCCAGGAGTCGTTCAAGCTCAAGTGGCGCCCGCAGCTGATCGAGCCCGAGTACCTGGCCTTCCAGGGCGGGGTCACCCCCGGCGCCGTATGGCGGCTGATGCGGCTGACCAAGGCCGTGTGACCCCCCTGCCCGGCACACCCTCACCGACCGGCGCGACCGAAGCACCCCTCGCCGACCGGCATGGCGGCAGCACGCCCCTCGCCGGACAGACGCGGCCGCCGCACGTCCTCGCCGACCGGCACGACCGAAGGACGCCCCCGCCGACAGCCACGACCGGCACACCCCTCGGCAACAGGCACGACCGAACATGAGCAGAAAGGCAGAAATGACCACATCCGTCGCCCACGGCCCGGCCCGCACCACCGCGATCCCCGCGGAGGCCGACCGGCACCGCGCCCCCAGCCTCCTCGACGGCGCGCTGCACGCCGACCTGACCCCGGAGGGCTGCGACCTCGGCTACTGGTTCCGCGCCGTCCCCGACGGCACCCTCGCAGGGGACCCGATGGGCCGCACCCCGGACATCACCGTGCCCGAGCACATGCTGTGCGAAGGACCGCTGCGGCAGGCGGTGATGCAGGAACTGGCCTTCCGCTCCATGGCCGAGGAGAAGGCGGCCCGCGCCATCTCCTACCTGGTCGCCCACGCCCCCGACCTCAGCGGAATGGACTTCTACACCACCCAGCTGATGGACGAGGCCCGGCACGCCTACGCCTTCCGCGGCCACCTCCTGGAACTCGGCGTCGAGGAGAGCGGCCTCGAAGCCACCATGGAGGAACTCGCCGGCGCCGACCGGGACGCAATCCTCGCCCCGCTGGAGGAGTTCGGCCTCGAAGTCCTGCGCGACCGACGGGACTACATCGGCGGCGTCATCACCCTGACCGTCCTGGTGGAGGGCGTCCTCGCGCCCACCGCGGAACTCAGCGAACGCAAGTGGCGGCCCTTCGACCCCGCCGCCGCCCAGATCGAACGGGCCGCCGGCATCGACGAGATCCGCCACCTGTCGGTGGGCACCACCATCGTCCGGCGGCACCTGGAACAGCACCCCGAGGAGCGGGAACGGATCGGCGACCTCATCGCCCGCGGCGCCGGGCTGTGGTCCGGGCTGCCCGTGCGCGAACTGACCCTGCGGCGCGAGCAGCTCTACCAGCAGGGCCTCGAACAGCACCGGGACATCGCCGGTGACTACGAGGTGTGGCCGGGCCGCCGGCTGGCCGACACCACCGCCGAGGAACGGATGGTGACCGCCGCCGAGTGGGCCGAGACCACCCAGCGGGCACGCCTCGCCGACATGGGGCTCGCGCCGTGAGGAGGCCCCCGCATCCCGCACGACACCGAGAACGAAAGGGCTGGTGGCACCCCCATGACCGACATCCCGGCAGTCGACTCCGCACCGCGTGAACCGGGCGCGGCGGAGGAGGACTTCCGTGAACTGACCCGGCGCGTCACGGCAGCCGGACTGATGAGCCCCCGCAAGGGGCAGTATGCGGCCGCCATCGTCACGGTGTGGCTGATGAACGCCGCCGGCTGGGCGGCGCTCGCGCTGAGCGACGGCAGTTGGTGGCGGGCCGCCCTGGCCGCGGTCTGGCTGGCGGTGTGGCACGAACAGCTCGCCTTCCTGCTGCACGACGCAGGCCACCGGCAGATCAGCCGCTCCCAGAAGACCATCCGCGCGCTCGGCCTGATCCACGGCAACCTCATGCTCGGGGTGTGCTTCGGCTGGTGGGTGCAGCACCACAACAGGCACCACAACCACCCCAACCACCTGGAGCTGGACCCCGACATCCTGCGCCGGGTCGCCATCTTCGCGCCCGAACAGGCCCAGCAGCGCACCGGGTTCGCGCGTTTCCTCGCCGCCAACCAGCGCTACCTCTTCTTCCCGCTGCTCGGCCTGGAGTCGGTGGTGCTGCGCATCGCCGGGGTCATCGCCCTGCGCCGGCGCGCGGTGCGCAGGCCCTGGCTGGAGGGCGGCCTGATGGCCCTGCACGCGGTGCTCTTCTTCGGTGCGCTGTTCTGGCTGCTGCCCTGGCCGAGCGCCCTGCTCTTCCTCGCCGTGCACCAGGTCCTGCTCGGCTACCTGCTCGGCCTCGCCTTCGCCGTCAACCATAAGGGGCTGCCCACCCGTACCGGCGGCGAGTGGAGCTGGCTGGAGCGCCAGGTGCTCACCTCCCGCACCCTGCCCACCGGCCTGATCGGCGACTTCTTCTACGGCGGTCTCAACTACCAGATCGAGCACCACCTCTTCCCGGGCATGCCGCGCTCCGCCCTGCGGCACGCCTACCCCCTCGTCAAGCAGTTCTGCGCCGAGCGCGGCATCGCCTACACCGAGACCGGGGTCCTGGAGTCCTACCGGGACCTCTCACGCCATCTGGGTTCGGCGAGTGAGGTCCTGCGCTCCGGCACCGTCACCGCCTGACACCCCACCCCCGTACGCGCCCCCGGCCCGTACGCACGCCGTACACAGACCGCAAGAGAGGAACCAGCGGATGAAGACCGCTCGGACCGCCACCACCACACCCTCGGCTCACCGGCCCAGGATGCGCAGAGCGCTCCTGCCCGCCGCGCTGCTCGCCGGCCTGGGCCTCCTCGCCCCGGCCGCCGTCGCCGCTCCGGCTGCCGCCCCGGCACGGGTCGCCGCTCCCACCGCGGCAGCGGACCCGGGTCCCGTCCCCGACCTCGTCTGCCGTCTCGAGGCCGAAGTGAACTTCAGCCCGCCGCTCGGCCTGCTCACGCGGGAGGCGCAGGTGACCGGGCACATCGGCTACCGCGACTGCCGCTCGCCCGACGGTGCCGCCCCCGAGTTGACCGACATCGTCTTCCACGTCTTCGGCACGGGCCGCTTCGGTGCCGTGCCGGTGCCGACGTTCTCCGTGGAGGGCACCGGCCGCGGCATCTGGAACATCGGTGAGGAGGGCTCCCTCTACTTCAAGGGCGAGCTGAAGAAGGGCAGTCCGGTGCCCGACCGCACGGTGACCAGCGGCCCGCTGGCCGGCGACGGGATCAACGGCCTGCAGATCCCCGTGCCCCGCTTCGACAAGATCGACCCCAACGGGGTCGCCGGGTTCGACGTGGTCGGACAGGTGTGCTTCTGGAACGGCGAGAAGGGCCGGTGCACCGCGTACTGAACCCCCTGAACACACGGAAGTGGGGTGAGGCCCGAGGGGGCCTCACCCCACTTCTTCGTGCTCCGGGCCGCTCAGCCGTCCAGAGCGCGGAGCATCTCCCGCAGCACGACGGGGTCGTACGGCATCGCCATGTGCGTGGTACGGCTGTCCGGGGAGAGTTCCTGCAGGCACAGGTTGGTGACCTCGTGGTCCGGCTCGCTGGGTGTGAGCCGCTGGGACGTGGGCGGCTGGACCACCTCGTCCCGTGTGGACCAGATCACGGTGTACCGCACCCCGGCGACGGTGTCGCCGGACGACGTCAGCTCGCGCACGAACTCCGAGTCGTGCAGCAACTGGACGAACGCCGGGCTGACCCGGAACAGCAGCTCCTCCTCGACGATGTCGCGCACCCCGACCGCCTGGCGCACCAGGGCCGTCAGGCCCTCGACGGTGACCCCGTGACTGCTGGGCGCGATGCCCACCACCCGGCGCACCTTGCCCGCGCCGCCGAGGGACTTCAGGTAGTAGAGCGGGATCATCCCGCCCTGCGAGTGGCCGACGAGGTCCACCTGGGCCGCGCCGGTGTCGGCGAGCACCCGGTCGACGAACGCGGCCAGCTCGCGGGTGGACAGGCGGATGTCGGCGAGGCCGTACAGCCTAGGCAGGGTCGGCAGTTCCCCGTAGTTCAGCCGGAAGACCCGGTGCCCGGCGGCCTTGAGCGCCGGTACGGCCTCCCGCCAGATGTACTGCCGGTCGCCCAGCGTGCCGTGCACGAGGACGACGGGGCACGGGCGCTGGGCGTCCGGGGGGCGGCCCCAGTCGTCGGTGGCGGCCGCTGTGTCGAAGGCAGCGGCGACTCCGTGGCCCGCGGCGGTGGCGTTGCCGGAGAGCCGCTCGGGCGAGCGGGTGAGTTCGGTCCGCGCGTCGTCGGCGTTGACGCCGGGGAGTGGGGGGAGTGGGGGCAGGGACATACGACCTCCTAGGTCGGTCATGGGGGTGAGCGGATACGCGGACGCCCGGCCGGTGGAGCAGATG
This sequence comes from Streptomyces sp. NPDC021356, assembly GCF_040641015.1. NCBI lineage: Bacteria > Bacillati > Actinomycetota > Actinomycetes > Kitasatosporales > Streptomycetaceae > Streptomyces > Streptomyces sp. NPDC021356. The sequence goes on from NZ_JBFACU010000012.1 coordinate 187,879, forward strand.
GCCGGGCGTCCTTGCGGAGGAGAACGGTCAACTTTCCTCGGCCCGCGGTGGGAGAGAGGCGAGTGGAAGAGACGGGAGTGGCGGAGAGGGGAGCGGTGGAGACGTGTGTGGTGGGGAGGAGAGTGGTGAGGGGGAGCGTGGCAGAGAGGTGAGTGTGTGGAAGGCCCGGTCGTGCCACAGGAGCGGCCGGCCGGAGCCGGCCTCCACGGCCCGCACCCGGCCGACGACCGCGTCGTGGTCGCCGTACCGGCGTACGTCCTCGACGAGACACACCGACCAGGCGAGCGCCTCGGACACCACCGGCACACCGAGCACGTGCCGTACCGGCACCCCGCGGAACCGCGCGGTGGGGGACAGGGCGGCGTCGGCGAAGCGCTCCGCCACCCCGCGCTGCCGGTCGGTGAGGAAGCTGACGGCGAACTCGCCGCGCTCCTTGAGGGCGGTCAGTGTCTGTGAACCGCTGCGCAGGCAGGCGAGCAGCAGCGGGGGCCGGGCCGAGACGGAGGTGAGGGCCGAGACGGTCATCCCGGCCGGCCGGCCGGCGGCGTCGAGCGCGGTGACCACGGTGACCCCGGCGGCCAGCCTGGTGTAGAGGCCGAGGCAGCGCAGGGCGTCGGGGCCGGGTTCGTCGCGCAGGGTGTCCCAGCTCGCGGTGGGCGAGGTTCCCGGGGTGAGCGGGGCCAGGGCGAGTTCAGCCACGGACGGGGGCCGCCGTCCGTGGCAGCGGGACCGCGGGTGCCGAGGTGACGGAGCCGAGCAGTCCGCCCAGGATGCGCTCGATGTTGGTGCGCAGGGTCGACTCGGCGACCGGGTCCAGCATGTCGGCCAGTGTGGGAATGCCCAGGTCGAACCCGGCATCGAAGGTCACGACGGTGCCCGAGCCGGCCGGCGCGCACCGCCAGGTGCCCTCGAACACCTCGAAGTCGCCGCGCAGTTGGGTGAAGCCGAGGGTCAGGCGTTCCGGATGGAACGAGTCGCGCTCCGACCACCGCATCAGGCCGTTGCGGAAGCGCACGGTCCAGTCCGACACCACCGTGCCGTCGGCGCCGGGCGGATGCACCACCACCTCGCGCACGGTCTCGGTGACGTCCGGATAGCGACGGAAGTCGCGGATCCGCTCGTAGGCGGCTTCGGGGCTCACGTCCTGGGCGTTCATCCGTACGGTCACACGACGCATGGGGATACCTTTCGTGACTTTCGTAGCTTTCATGGCTTCGGGAGAGGGCAGACGGGAGAGAGGAGACCGGAGGTCAGAGAAGGGGAGGGGCAGGAGCGGGAGGGGCGGCGTTCAGCCGATCCGGGCCGCCACCGCGTGCAGCGCCTCGCTCAGGGTGGTGAGGAAGAGCCGCAGCTCCTCGTCGGTGACGACCGCCGGCGGGGTCAGACGCAGCACACGGCCCGCGTTGAGGGAGTGGTTCACCAGGACGCCGCGCCCGACCAGTTCGAGGATCAGCTCGCCCACGGCCTGCTCCGCGGCGAACTCCAGCCCGACCAGCAGGCCGCGCCCGCGCACCTCACGGACGAGACCGCCCGTGTACGGCGTACAGGCGGTGCGCACACCGTGCAGCAGCCTGAGCCCGAGCGCGCGGGCCCGCCCGGGAACGTCCTCGCGTTCCGTCGTCTCCACGGCGGCCAGCGCGGCCGCGCAGGCGAGCGGCGAGGCCGCGAAGGTGGAGGTGTGCAGGTAGGGGTCGCGCGAGAAGGGGGCGTAGGCCTCGTCGGTGGCCACCATGGCGGCGACCGGCACCACCCCGCCGCTCAGGCCCTTGCCGACGAGCAGCACGTCGGGGCGGACGTGCTCGGTGTCCACGCCCCACCACGAACCCAGCCGCCCGAGACCCGTCTGGATCTCGTCGACGATCAGGAAGGCGCCGTGTGTGCGGCACAACCGTCCCACGTCGGCCAGGTAGCCGGGCGGCGGGATGCGGACGCCGCCCTCGCCCTGCACCGGCTCGACGATCACACAGGCCCGTTCGCCGAAGCGGGCGAGCACGTCCGCCAGGGCCTCCCGGTCCCCGTACGGCACCGCCGAACTGTCCGGCAGCAGTGGGCGGAACGGATCCTGGTAGGTGGGGTTGGCGGTCGCGCTGAGTGCGCCGAGGGTCTTGCCGTGGTAACCGCCGACGGTGCTGACCAGCGCGGTGCGCCCGTGGGCGCGGGCCAGCTTGAGACCGGCCTCGGTGGCCTCGGCACCGGAGTTGACGAAGTGCACCCGGTCCAGGCCGAGGGGCGTGTGCGCGGCCAGTGCGGCGGCGGCGCGGGCGGCGACCGGCTCCAGGAACACCCGGGTGGCCAGTGGGTGGGCGTCGATCTGACGGTGCACGGCGGCGGTCACCGCGGGGTGCCGGTGGCCGAGGATGAAGACGCCGTACCCGCCGAAATCCAGATAGCGGCGGCCGTCCGCGGTGTGCACCCAGGCGCCCTCGGACGCCGTCTCCACCATGCCGCCCAGCACCTCGCCCAGCACCGCGCGGCCGGCGGCCAGGTGCTCCCGGTAGAGGCGGGCGGTGTGCGCTTCGTCGACAGGGAGGTCCGCGGGCGGCTCCGCCGACGGCTGCCCCGGCGCTTCGCGGGCTTCGACGGTCGGGGGTACTTCCGCTTCTTCCCGGACCGCCGGGTCTTGCGGGTCTTGCGGGTCTTGCGGGTGTTCCGGGCGAGGGGCCGCTACGGCGGTGGGGGGCGCCGTCATGACGCCAGCTCCCGGGGTGCCGAATCCTCCTGGAGAGCGGGCCGGGTCCGCCGCTGCCGCCGCGGGCCCGCGGGACCGGCCGCCCAGGCGGTCAGGTTGCTCAGCAGCGCCCGGCGCAGGTCGTCCTTGGTGACGGCGGTGCCGCAGTGCGGGGAGCCCAGGGAGGAGTCGAAGGGCAGGGCGCGCTGGAAGACCAGCAGCAGCTCCGCGTACGTCTGGAAGCGGCGCCGCAGCGACTCGGGGAAGGTCGGGCCTTCGATGAGCGGGAGCAGGAGCCGGTGCACCGACTCCACCGGGATCAGCCGCGGGGGGTGCGGGCGGGGCCCGTAGCGGTCGGCGAACTCCAGGCAGACGTCGACGACTTCGCATTGCAGGAGCGCCTCCGCGCCGGCCGTCAGCCAGTACTCGCCCTGGGTGACGCCACCGCGCAGCAGGTCGCCGATGGCGCGGGCGACGAGGTCCTGGGGCACCATGTCGATGCGTGCCCCGGGTTCTCCGGGCAGCACCGGGACCTGGCCCTTCACGATGGCGCCCAGGGCCCGGGTCAGCCCCTGGGCCCCCGCGATCCGGCCGGTGACGGAGTCGCCCATCACCACCGAGGGGCGCAGGATCGTCGTCGGCACCGGCGCCTCGCGCACCGCCTGTTCGGCCGCCGTCTTGGAGGCCAGGTAGGCGGCGGCGCCGGGGAAGCGCCGCTGCTCCTCGGTGGCCAGCGGGTTGGCCACGAAGGCGGTGCTGATGTGGTGCAAGGGTGCCTGCGCCCGGGCGGCCAGATCGAGCATGGTGGCGGTGCCGTCGAGGTTGGCCCGCCAGATCGCCTCGGGTTCGGCCTTCCAGTTGGTGGCCGCGGCGGAGTGCACGACGACGTCCACGTCGGCGGCGAGGCGCGCGAACTCGGCACGGGAGAGGCCGAGGCCCGGCTCCAGCAGATCGGCGCGGACCTCTTCGACCCGGGGGTCGTCCACGGGCGTGCGGTGGCGCAGGCAGATGATCCGGAAGCCGGGCGACAGCTCCTCGATGAGTGCCCGCCCCAGGACGCCGGAGCCCCCGGTCAGCAGGAGTACCGGGCGTCGGGTCGGCGGTAGATGAGGCATGCGGAAGATCCCCTCGGTCGGAGGCAGGACGGTGGCGGAGGACCGCGGTCCCGGCCGGGCCGTGACAGGCCGGCGGCACAGGAACGGAAGAGCGGCCGCAGAGCAGCGGAAGAGCAGCGGAGAAGCAGGGCCGGGCACCGGCCGGGTGGTGGCGGAGCACAGCAGGGCGGTGCGGTGGCGGGGTGGTGGGTAGTCGGTGGCCGGGCCGGGCGTATGGGGCTCAGGCCACGGTCAGCGTCCCGTCGGACAGGTACGCGGCCAGTGGTCCGGTCATCCGCGACCGGGACGGCGGGTGGAGGGCGAGACCGTTGGTACAGGCGGCGAGGTAGCCGACCTCGTCGGACGTCATGAAGTTGAGGCCCCCGAGGAGTTCCACCGCGCGCGGGACGATGCGGGACAGGGCGTCCTGGACGCCGTAGCGGACGTAGAGCGATTCGGCCAGCGTGGACTCGTCGGGGGTGCTCTCGTCCACGCGGCGCGCGAGTCCCTCCACCGCCGCGGCGGCGCTCTCGGTACTGATCAGCAGGGCGACCCGTTCGCTCTCGGGCACCCGGTCGTTCAGCAGCACCCGTTCCACCAGGCCGCTGGCCGCCCCGAGGTAGCTGCCGGTCATCAGCAGCTCGAACCAGACCAGGCCGATCGTCTGCACCTCGTCCAGCCGGGCGCCGGGCGGGCACGCGGTGCGCACCATGAGGTCCGGCGGCACCAGCACCCCGTCCAGGGTCACCTGGTCGCTCTCCGCCCCGGCCAGGAAGCCGCTGGACCAGAAGCCGCTGACGCTCAGGCCCTCGCTGGCGGCGGGGACCAGGGCCACGGCCAACTCCTCCCCTTCCCCGTCCTCGCGGGGCACGAGCACGCTGGCGGTCAGCAGGTCCATGGAGCGGGCCAGGCTGCACGGCCGCTTCACGCCCGTGATCCGCAGCCCCTGCGGGGTCGCAGTGGCGGACATCGACGGCGACAGGATGCCGGCGCCGCTGCGTCCCTCGGCGAACCCGGAGGCCATCAGCTGGTTCTCCGTGGCGACGGCCTGGACCAGCATCCACTCCAGGCCCTCACCGGCGTTGCTCAGTCCCACCAGGGTCGCCATCGAGAAGTGGTGCATGGTCGTCGCCACGGCGAGTGAGGGCGAGCGGCTGCCGAGGGCGCGCTGCACCCGTACGGCGTCCAAGGCGGAGGCCCCCCGTCCCTGGAGCGACGCCGGGGCGAGCAGCCCCGGTCCGCCGCTGTCGCGGAAGAGCCCGATGCCCGGGCTGCCGGGCCGTTCGAGGGTCATCAACGGCACGGCGCGCAGGCTGTCGTCGAGCCCCGGCAGCAGTTTGGTGAGGGCCGCGCGTTCACGGTCCAGGAATCTCATGTCGTCCCCTGCTCCTTGGTTCGCGGGCGCTGCCGGCGGCGACGGTTCACGGTGTCGCTGTCGTGGCAGCGTCACTTGTGTTTACGCGCGGGGCGCGAGGACCCCTCGGGGCGAAATGGGGTGACATGAAAGGGACCGCGGGAGAGGCGACGGCCGGCGGGGGAGGGCGCGGTGGGGCGCGGGGGATCGCGGGAGGGCTTCTCAGGTGCCGGGCGCACCGACGCGCAGGCCGTCCATGACGAGGTCGAGGAGGCGGCTCGCGCGGGCCTGCCAGTCGCCGTGCGGGTCGAGCTGCCAGATGCCGGCGATGGCGAGGACGAAGTCGTCGGCGCTGACGCCGGACCGGATGGTGCCGGCCTCCTCCGCGGCGCGGAGCAGGAGATCGGCCGCGGTGGACAGGGGTGTGTGCCCGGGTTTCGCCGGGCTGCCGGGTCCGCTGGTGGCCTGGCGGATGGCGTCCGCGAGCCCGGCCTTGGTCATCGCGAACCGGGCCAGTCGGTCCATCCACTCCCGCAGCGCCCGGTCGGGGGGCCGGCACTCCAGCAGCTCGGCCGCGCTCTCGGAGACCTGCTGCATCTCGTGGCGGTAGATCTCCAGGACGAGTGCCTCGCGGTTGGGGAAGTTGCGGTAGAACGTCCCCTGCCCCACGCCCGCCTTCCTCGCGATCAGGCTGAGCGGGGCGTCCGCGCACCGGGTCAGCTCGGCCACCGCCACTTCCAGGATGGTCTCGCGGTTGCGTTGCGCGTCCGAGCGCAGAGGCGTGTGCTTCTTCTGCTGCACTCGTCCTCCTTTCGGGTGCGTCGCCGACCCGGCCTTGCTAAGCGGACAGCTGTCCGGTAGTTTTTTCGATAGCGGACAGCTGTCCGCTTGATGTCCACTCTAACGGTAGCCAGTGCTTTTTCGCCACGTACAGTGCCCCTCTTCCTGCTTCCGGACTCCTTGCCCCGCATCGCCCCGTTTTCCTGATCCGTCATCCGTCATCCGTGGGCGATGCCCGACTCTCTCGACGTGTTTCCGCCGCACATGCGAAAGAAGCTGATCATGGACCCAGCCACCTCGTCGACATACAGCCCGATCACCTTGAACATCAACGGCGAGAAGCATGCGCTGACCGTCGACCACCGCACCACGCTGCTCGACGCGCTGCGCGAGCGGCTCGATCTGACCGGCACCAAAAAGGGCTGTGACCAGGGGCAGTGCGGTGCCTGTACGGTGCTCCTCGACGGCCGCCGGGCCGTGGCGTGCCTCCAGCTGGCGGTGGCGGCCGAGGGGCGTGAGATCACCACCATCGAGGGCATGGCCGAAGGTGAGCACCTGCACCCGGTGCAGCAGGCCTTCCTCGACCTCGACGGCTACCAGTGCGGCTACTGCACCCCCGGTCAGATCTGTTCCGCCGTCGCCATGATCGAGGAGCACGCGGCAGGCTGGCCGAGCGCCGCGACCGATGACGTGCGCCCCGAAGCGGGCCCGCCGCCGCTCACTCCCGAGGAGATCAAGGAGCGGATGAGCGGCAACCTGTGCCGCTGCGGCGCGTACGCGTCGATCGCCCAGGCGGTCGCCCGGGCCGCCGCGACCGTGCGGCCCGACGCCGACGCGTCGGCCGCGGAGAACAAGGAGGCCGTGGCATGAGGGAGTTCGGTTACGAGAGGGCCCAGGACATCGCCGGCGCCGTCGCACTGCTCGACGCCGACCCGGACGCCCGTTTCCTCGGTGGCGGCACCAACCTCGTCGACCTGATGAAGACCGGCATCGAGCGGCCCACCCGCCTCGTCGACGTGCGCGAACTCCCCCTCGACGGCATCGAGGAGACCGAGGACGGAGGACTGCGCATCGGTGCCACGGTCACCAACAGCGACCTGGCCGCCCATCCCGAGGTGCGCCGCCGCTACCCGGCTCTGACGCAGGCGGTGCTGGCCGGCGCCTCGGGACAGCTGCGCAACATGGCCACCGTCGGTGGCAACCTCCTCCAGCGCACCCGCTGCGGCTACTTCACCGACGTCACCCGGGCGTGCAACAAGCGCGTCCCCGGCAGCGGCTGCCCCGCGATCGAGGGCGAGCATCACAACCACGCGATCCTGGGCGCCTCCGAGCACTGCGTGGCCGTCCATCCCTCCGACATGGGCGTGGCCCTGACCGCCTTCGACGCCGTCGTCTCCTACCGGACGGCCGACGGACCGGGCAGCCTGCCGCTCGCGGACTTCTACCTGCCCGTGGGCGACACCCCCCACCGGGAGACCGCCCTGCCGCCCGGCGCGCTGATCACCGGCGTCACACTGCCGACCGCCCCGGTCGCGCGCACCTCGCGCTACCGAAAGGTGCGAGAGCGCGCCTCCTACGCCTTCGCCATCGGCTCGGTGGCCGCCGCACTCGACGTCCAGGACGGTCTCGTGCGCGAGGCGCGCCTGGCCTTCGGCGCGGTCGCCTCCCGCCCCTGGCGGGCACACGCGGCCGAGCGGGCCCTCACCGGGGCACCGGCCGACGCCGCCGCCTTCGCCGCCGCCGCGGACGCCGAGCTGGCGGCGGCCGCCCCGCTGCCCCACAACGGATACAAGGTGGCCCTCATGCGCAACCTGGTGGTGGCCGTGCTGACCGAACTCGCCGAGGAGGCCGCCCGATGACCACCGCCACCGGAACACGTACGAACGTCCAGGGCTCCGTCGGCACCGCGCACACCCGCGTGGAGGGCCGCGACAAGGTCACGGGAGCCGCGCGCTACGCCGGCGAGATCCCCTTCGCCGACCTCGCCCACGGCTGGCTGGTGCTGTCCACCGTGGCCCGCGGCCGGATCCGGTCCGTCGAGACCGCGCCCGTCCTCGACATGCCCGGCGTCCTCACCGTCCTGCACCACGGGAACGCCCCCCGCCTGGACACCGACTTCATCGGCCTGCTGGGCACGCCGCCCGACCCCACCTGCGCCCTCTTCCAGAACGACCGGGTGTCGCACCTGGGCTGGCCGGTGGCGCTGGTCGTCGCCGAGACCTCCGAGCAGGCCCGGGAGGCGGCCGAGGCCCTCGTCGTGCACTACGAACAGGAGCCCCACGACACCGACTTCTCCGCCGACCGCACCGACGCCTACGCGTTGGAGGGCCACATGCCGGCAGTGGTCGAGAAGGGCGACCTGGACGCCGAACTCGCCGCCTCCGCCTTCGCCCTGGACCAGGAGTACACCACCCCTGAAGAGCACCACAGCATGATGGAGCCGCACGCGGCCACCGCCCTGTGGGACGGCGGGCGGCTGGAGGTCGTCGACTCCAACCAGGGCGCCACCTGGGTCGTCGGCGAACTGGCCAAGCTGTTCTCGCTCGACCCGTCCGCCGTGCGGGTGCGCTCCGAGCACGTCGGCGGAGGCTTCGGCAGCAAGGGCGTGCGCGTCCACCAGGTGGGCGCCGTGATGGCCACCACCGTCCTGCACCGTCCGGTCCGCGTGGTCCTGACCCGCCGTCAGATGTTCTCGCTGACCGGCTACCGCAGCCCCACCGCGCAGCGCGTCAGGCTCGGCGCGGACGCCGACGGACGCCTGCGCGCGCTGGAACACCTGTCCCTCAACCAGACCTCCGCCGTCCACGAGTTCGTCGAGTCGTGTGCCGCCCCCTCGCGGGTGATGTACGACGCAGACGCCCACCACACCGCCCACCGGATCGTACGTCTGGACGTACCGACCCCGACCTTCATGCGCGCGCCGGGCGAGGCCCCGGGGTCCTTCGCGCTGGAGTCGGCGCTCGACGAACTGGCCGAGAAGTGCGGCCTCGACCCCATCGAGCTGCGCCGGCGCAATGAACCGGAGCGGGGCCCCGCGTCCGGACTGCCCTTCAGCGGCCGCAACCTGGAGGCCTGCTTCCGCGAGGGCGCCCGCCGGTTCGGCTGGGCGGACCGGGACCCGCGCCCCGGCGTGCGCCGTGAGGGCCGCTGGCTGCTCGGCACCGGCATGGCCGCCGCGTCGTTCCCCTCCGGAGCCGGGCCCTCCACGGCGGTCGTCACGGCCGAGGCGGACGGCACCTTCACGGTGCGGATCGCCGCCGCCGACATCGGCACCGGCGCCCGCACCGCACTGGGCCTCATCGCCGCCGACGCCCTGGAGACCACACCGGACAAGGTCCGGGTGCGGATCGGGGACAGCGACTTCGGACCGGCGATGATCGCCGGTGGTTCCATGGGCACCCGCTCCTGGGGCTGGGCGATCACGATCGCGGCCCGTGAGCTGCGGGAGCGGCTGGCGCTGGGCTCCGACATCCCGCCGGAGGGCATCACCGTCCGGTCGGACACCACCGAGGCCCTGGGCGCCCTCGCCCGCAAGGAGCGGCACTCCTTCGGCGCGCAGTTCGCCGAGGCCGCCGTGGACGTCACCACCGGCGAGGTCCGGGTGCGCCGGATGCTCGGCATCTTCGCGGCCGGCAAGATCGTCAACCCGCTCACCGCACGCAACCAGCTCGTCGGCGGCATGATCTGGGGCATCTCCATGGCGCTGCACGAGGAGGCGGTCCGCGACCGGGCCAGCGGCGGCCTCTACGGCGCCGACCTCGCCGGCTACCACGTCGCGACGCACGCCGACGTACCACCGCTCATCGAGGCCGACTGGGTCGACGACCCGGACCCGGAGGACCCGGTCGGGATCAAGGGCGTCGGAGAGGTCGGCATCGTCGGAGCGGCGGCGGCGGTCGCCAACGCCGTCTGGCACGCCACCGGCGTCCGCCACCGCCACCTGCCCATCCGCCCCGACCGTGTCCTAGGGGCGGCCACAGGGGAGCCGCATGCTTGACATCGCCGAGGAACTGCACCGCTGGATCGAGGAGGGTCGCGCCTTCGCCGTCGCCACCGTCGTGGCCGTAGGCGGCAGCGCGCCGCGCGGCCCGGGCGCGGCCCTCGCCGTCGACAGCGAGGGCACCGTCATCGGCTCGGTCTCCGGCGGCTGCGTGGAGGGAGCGGTCTACGACCTGTGCCGCCAGGCGCTGGAGGACGGCACCACCTTCCTCGAACGGTTCGGCTACAGCGACGAGGACGCCTTCGCCGTCGGACTGACCTGCGGCGGGATCATCGACATGATGATCACTCCGGTCGCGGCGGACGCACCCGTGCGGACGGTGCTCCGGGCCGCGCTGTCGGCCGCCCTCCGGGGCGAGCCGCTGGCCGTCGCCCGGATCGTGCGCGGTCCGGACCACCTGCTCGGCGCGACGGTACTGGTCCGTCCGGACCAGCGGCCGGACGGGCCGGGCGGTCCGGATTCAGGTGCGGACGGGAGGGACGAGGGTGCGGACGGCAGCGGATTCGACGACCATCCGGAGGCGGCCCGTACCGCGGTGGCCGAGGCCCGGGCTCTGCTGGAGGCCGGCCGCACGGGGACGGTGGAACTGTCCGAGGACGGCTCCCGCTGCCCCGGCGGTCTGACCCTCCTCGTCGAATCCAGCACGCCGCCGCCCCGCATGATCGTCTTCGGGGCGGTGGACTTCGCCGCAGCGCTGGTCAGAGCGGGCAAGTTCCTCGGCTACCACGTCACGGTGTGCGACGCCCGGCCCGTCTTCGCCACCCGGGGCCGCTTCCCCGAGGCCGACGACATCGTCGTCGACTGGCCGCACCGCTACCTGCGGGACACCTCCGTCGACCGGCGCACGGTGCTGTGCGTGCTCACCCACGACGCCAAGTTCGACATACCCCTGCTGACGGTCGCGCTGCGGATGCCGGTCGCCTTCGTGGGCGCGATGGGCTCGCGCCGCACCCATGAGGACCGCCGGCGCCGGCTGCGCGAGGCAGGCGTGAGCGAGGAGGAGATGGACCGCCTGCGGTCCCCGATCGGCCTGGACCTCGGCGCACGGACCCCGGAGGAGACGGCCCTGTCGATCGCGGCGGAGATCGTCGCCGCCGGTCGTGGCGGGACGGGCGCCCCGCTGACGGGCTCCCAGGGCCCGATCCACCACGACCGAGCCCGGCCGGGAGGCACCCGGGCGGCGTGACAGCCCGGGCGCCGCGAGCCGGACAGGACATCGCGCCGGACAGGACATCGCGCCGGTACGACCGGGTCAGGGGCAGGAGCGGGGAAAGGTCTCCAGGGCGGCGGCGAGACCGGCGGCGTCGGTGCCGACCTTGCGGTACACGGAGGACAGGAGCTGCCGCACCCCCTGCTCGGTGAGGTGCAGCTCCTTGGCGACCACCGCGACCGGATGCCCCTGGGCGGCCAGCTCGGCAGCCCGGCGCTCCTGGGCGGTGAGCGTGTCGGTCTGCGCGTACCGCAAGGGCAGCGGTCGCAGACCGGCCGCCGACAGTTCCGCCCGGGCCCGGCCGGCCAGCGCCTCCGCCCCGCAGTGGACGGCGGTCTCCAGCCCCCGGTACAGGCGGTCGGCGGCCTCGGGGAGCTTGCCGTTGCGGGCCAGCGCGGCGCCGTGCCCGACCAGCGCGCGGGCCAGCTCGTACCCCGCGGGGGACCCCTCCAGCAGGCAGACCGACTCCGCGTGCAGGTCGAGCGCCGCCGGTCCGCCGGTCACCTCGGCCAGGGTGCGCAGCGCCTGCCCCGTGGCCGACGCGGCGCCGAAGGCCCGCGCCCGCCTGAGCGCCTCCGAGGCCAGGCTCACCGCACGCTCCGGTTCGGCCGGGGCCAGCGCCGACGCCAGGTCCATCTGCCAAGGACACCAGGCGGGGTTGCGCCAGTCCCGGTCGTCCAGCCGCTCCCCGACCTCGGACAGCAGGCGGACCGCATCGGCGTTCCGGTTCTCCGCCAGCAGCAGCTCGGCGTAGACCGTACGGGGATCGGGGTAGATGACCGCGTTCGGCGCGCGCTCGCCGAAGCCGTGGTCGTCGGCGACCCGGCGAGCCTTTGCGACCCGGCCACGGGCCAGCAGGGTCTGGATCAGGACGCCGACCGCGAACCACTGCGCCGGAACCGCCCCTTCCACCCGGTCGGCCACCCGCAGGCCCTCCAGGACCTGGTCCTCCGCCTCCGCCAGACAGCCGCGGTGGTAGCGGATGTAGCCGAGGAGGGTCTGGCCCAGGGCCAGGTGGGAGCCGCGCCAGCCCTTGTCCGTGCACTCGGCGATGCCCTTGCCGAACAGCTCCTCGGCCCGCCGGGGCTGGTCGCAGTACATGAACAGCAGGGCGACCGAGGCGGGGACCTCGAAGCCACGGTGCTCGTCGGTCCAGCTCAGCCCGCCGCGCAGCGCCTTCTCGGCGTGTTCCAGGACGGTCTGCCGCGGCTCGCCGCGCACCATGGCGTCCCAGGCGCGCAGCCCCAGGATGTAGCGCTCCTCCAGGGTGCGTCCGGACAGCCGTCCGGCCAGCCGCGCCAGCTTCCGCGAGCGTCCCCGGGAGTCCGGCTCGTCGCTGCGGAAGGCGCTCCACACGAAGTGATCGGCCTGCATGCGCAGCCGCGTCCGCGCATCGGTGGCCTGCTGGGCCTCCTCCGCGGCCACGCTCGCCGCCTCCGCCATGCGGTCCGTGTGCGCGAGCGCCTGCGTCAGCCGGTAGACGATGGAGGCCCGCAGACCGGGATCGACGTCCGGCTCCGCCAGCGCCTCCCGCAGATGACTGACGGTGGCCGCGGGCTCGACGAGGAAGGTCGAGCACGCCAGTTCGTGGAGCAGCGCCGCCCGGTCCTCAGGCAGCGGCGGCTCCTGCAGGGCCCGGGTCAGCATCCGCCGGGCGGCTTCGGGCGCCCCGGCCCGCAGATATTCACGGCCGGCCTCCCGCAGGCACTCGACCGCCTCGATGTTGGCCTCGCACGGGACCTCCAGCAGGTGCCGTGCGGCGGCCGTGGGCCCGAGCCCCGCCGCGCGGACGGCCACCGCGGCGGAGTTGTGCAGACCGACCCGCAGAGCCGGCGGGATGGCCTGGTAGATCGCCGCGGCGATCAGCGGATGCGCGAACTCCACGTTCCCGCCCGCGGTCCGGCTGTCGGTCAGGATCCCGGCGGCGCGCAGCTTCGCGGTCTCCTGCGCGGCCTGCTCCACCCCGACCACGGCGATCGTGGCGGCCAGGTCAGGGGAGATGGAGGTGCCCAGCACGGCGGCGGCCGAGGCGAAACGGACGGTGGTGGTGCCGAGCCGGCGCAGCCGGTCCAGCAGCCCGGGACCCTTGATCGCGGAGGCGAGGTCGCGCATGACCGGCAGGTCGTCCCGGGCGCCCCGCACCTGCCGTTCGGCGAGCCGGATCGCCAGCTCCACCGCCTCGAACGGGCGCCCCTCGGTGACCGCCCAGCACTCCGCGCAGAACTCCTCCTCGGCCCCGTCGCCCACGTGTTCCCTGACGATCTGGGCCACTCCCGCGGCGGAGAGCGGCTCCAGGGCGTGCGGACGGTTCTCGTGATGATCGACCAGGGAGCGGAACGCGGTGGCGTCGGGCGGCAGGTCCCCCGGGCGGTAGGCGACGACGATCAGCAGCGGAAGGCTCTCGATGCGCGGCGCGAAGGACGCCAGCCAGCCCAGGGACTCGGCGTCGGCCCAGTGCGCGTCGTCCAGGAGCAGCACGACAGGTGCCTGCTCCACGGCGAGGCGGGTCATCACCCAGTCCAGGCCGTCCCGCACTCCCGCCGGGTCGGTCACCCGGACGCCGCCGGACGCCTCCAGGCCGAGGGCGGTGGCGACGGTGTCGTACCAACTGCCCAGGAACGCCCGCCGGGCCGGCTCGGGCATGGCCGCCAGCGGGGGCTGCACGAGTTGCCGGACGACGTGGAAGGCCATTTCCTGCTCGGTCTCGCCGCCCCGGCCCGAGAGCACCGTGAAGCCTTGGGCGGCGGACCGCGCGCGCAACTGCGTCATGAGGGTCGTCTTGCCCAGCCCGGCCGCGCCCGTGAACGCGAGCAGCCGGCCATGGCGCGGGGCGCCGTCCGCGGAGGCGGCGAGGTCGGCCAACGCGGTGTCCAGCGCGTGGAGTTCCCGTTGGCGTTCGAGCAAGGGTCGGTGTTCGGTGTGCGACTGCCACGGCTCATGTGCCATGTGCCTACCGCTTCCTGTCCTTCGGCCGTCCGGGGGGAAAGCCAGAGCGTACGCCCGGGCGGGGTCCGGACGGCCGAATGGGGCATGGAAGGGGTAAGGAAGGGTGAATCGCCCCTCTCGAAGGATTGACGCGTCCCCGAGGTGGGTAACGCGGCTGGAATGGCCGGCTACCGGGCAGGCGCCCGTGCGGAGTCGGCGTAGCGCGGCACGGCGCGCGACCAGTGGTAACACCCGCGGATCCAGCCGGTCATCCCGTCGAGGTAGCCGAGGGCGGCAGTGCTGAGTTGCGGTTCGAGTTCCGCGCGGATCCGCTCGAACTCCCGGATGGTGCTGTTGATCCGCCGGATGGCCGGCAGCACGGCCTCCGCGAGGGAGCAGCCGTACGCCCTCTGGTAGCCGAGGGCCAGATTGATCAGTCCGCCGGCCCGCTGCTCCTTCACCGCCGAGTACAGGTCGGGTATCCACACGGCGGCGTCCACGGAGAGGCGGGTCAGCCGCCGCATGAGCGGGTGGTGCAGTTCGCCCGGCGCCATCTCCTCGGCCTCCGCCGCCTCGCAGAGCGGATAGAACGGCTCCACTCCCGCCGTCAGCGACCGTATGGACGTGCACAGCCCGAGGTGCGGCGGCGCGGCCCCGTTCTGGGCCACCGCCTCGTACATGAGGCCGTGCACGTACTCCCGGCTGTAGCCCGCCCAGCGGGCCGCCTGGGCGGGGGTGCAGCGTCGGCGGACCTGGCCGTACAGGTCGGCCAGGGCCGCCCCGAGGGCCGTCGTCGGCGGGCGGCCGTCGCGGAGGATCGCGACGCTCTCGCACAGCATGGGCAGCAGCCGGTCGGGCCCGTCCAGGCCCACCTCCTCCGCCCGGTCGTCGAAGACGAACTGGTAGGCGATCTGCCGGGCGACGAGGTGCAGGATGTCCGCGTCGACGTCCGGGGTGATGTACGAGGCGAGCTGGGCCGGACGGGTACGGACGATCATGCCCGCCACGCCCGGTTCGGCGGTCAGCCCGCAGCTGTCCAGCCACGCGTCGGTGCCCGCCGCCGCCTCGGCCTCGTGGGGACTGCTCCGGAAGGGGAAGGGCATGTAGAGGCGGGCGTCGATCAGATCGTTCAGCGTGGCCGCCGGATCGGCCGCCCGGTCGGCGGCCGAAACCCCCTGGCGCGGTACCGCGCGTTCCCCCTGTGTCGTCGACACCACTGTCACCTGACCTTCGGCTCGATGAGGTCCTGCGGACGGTCCGAACGCGGCTCACAGGTCATCACCAGCGACCGCGGGCCAAGGGTCACCGCGGGGCGCGGCGGTGCCACCGGTCCGGGCAGGTGGCGCAGTCGCAGCCGTCCGGCCACGGTCGCCAGGACAACGGTGACCTCGGCCACGGCGAAAGCGTCACCGATGCACTTGCGGTTGCCCGCGGCGAACGGGAGCATCGCGCCCTGCGGCCCTCCGGCCGCCGTGCCCGGCAGCCAGCGGTCCGGCCAGAACCGCTCGGGGTCGGGGAACGACGCGGGATCGTGGTGCAGCAGGTAGGGGCTGTAGAGGACGGTGGCCCCGCGGGGCATCCGGCAGCCGCCCAGCTCGGTCGCCTCGGTGGTGACGCGGGTGAAGAGCCAGCCGGGCGGGGAATGCCGCAGCGTCTCGGTGACCGCGTTGCCGGTGTGCACCAGACGGGGCAGGTCGGCGGCGGTGGGCGCGCGCCCACCGAGCACCGTGTCGACCTCCGCGTGCACGCGGCGCTCCGCCTGCGGATGCCGGCCCAGCAGGCTGAAGAGGGAGGCCAGGCACAGGGCGGTGGTCTCCACACCGGTGAGCAGGAGGGTGATCAGGTGGTCGTGGACCTCCTGTCCCGTGATCGGCGGTCCCCCCGCGCCCCGTTCGGCCGCCAGCAGGGTGCCGAGCAGGTCGTCGCGCGGAGCCTGTCGGCGCCGTCGCGCGACGGCCGCGTCGATGAGGCCGTGCAGGCGTGCGAGGGCGTGTCGGTAGCGGCGGTTGGCGGGCAGGGGTATGCGGAAGGGGGCGTCCAGCGGCACCACCGTGCGCACGAACAGCCCGCGCACCACCGTGGCCAGACAGCGCCGCAGCTCGGCGGCCGTCGCCTCGTCGAGGGTGTCGGAGAGCAGCATGCGGCTGGTGACGCGGGTCGTCAGCGTCATCATCGCCGCGCTGACGTCGACGCGCTGGCCGGGCCGCAGCGAGTCGCACAGTGCCACGGCCTGAGCGCCCATCAGCTCGGTGTACGCGGCGACGTTCGAGGCGTGGAAGCGCGGTTGCAGCATGCGGCGCTGTCTGCGGTGCGTCTCGTGACGGCTGGTGACCAGGCCGTCGCCCATGAGCGTCCGGAGCCGGTCGTACTGGGGGCCGCCCTTGTCGAACGTACGGGTGTCCACGAGCATCCTGTGGACCAGCTCCGGATGGCACACCACCCAGGCGGGCAGCGGGCCGAGCCGGATCCGGACCACGTCCCCGCGCCGGGGCAGAGAGTTCAGAAAAGCCAGCGGACGGCGGAACAAGGCGATACCGTGGCTCAAGTAAGGGAATATGCCCGGCGCAGTACCCACGGTCCAGGACCGGTCGGACCGGTCTGTCGCGGGCAGGGCACCGGTTGACGCACCGCTCATCGAATACCACCTGCCTCAGTCGGCACACACAACTCGGGCGGTCTTTCAGGGCTTGGCGTTCGAACCATGTCCTGCCCAGTCCAACGCGTGACCGGCTCCCCATGCGTCTTGCAAAGGGGGCGCACGGAAGCGCGTGGGAGCGTGGGACGAACCGCGTGCGTGACGAACCGAGGCAGCTGGCCGATTTCCGGCGCCGGAGCAGCTGGCCGATTTCCGGCGCCGGACCTCTGAGGCGTCCGCCGCACCTCTCAAGGGGCCCGCCGGACCTCTTCCGGCGTCATGCTTCTTCCGGTCTCGGACTTCTCCCGGCCCGAGGCCTCTCCCGCTCTCGGGCCCATTCCGGTGTCGTCGGGTCCTTTCCGGTCAGCCCTGCGGGCCGCCGCCCTGTTCGGCGCGCTCGGCGTCCCGCTTCTTCAGCCGGGCCGCCTCCTTGCGGACCTCCGCCTGGGTGGCCCGCTCCTTCTCCAGCCACTCGGGCCCCTCCTGCTTCAGGGCCTCGATCTGCTCCGTGGTGAGCGCCTCGGTGACCCCGCCGCGCGCGAGACCCGCGATGGAGACACCCAGCTTGGCCGCGACCACCGGGCGGGGGTGCGGGCCGTCGCGCCGCAGGTCCCGCAGCCACTCGGGCGGATCGGCCTGGAGCTGGTCGAGCTCGGCACGCGAGACGACGCCCTCCTGGAACTCGGTGGGCGTGGCGGGCAGGTACACACCCAGCTTCTTCGCCGCGGTCGCGGGCTTCATCGTCTGGGTGGTCTGGTGCGACTTCATGGTGTCCAGACTATCGACCGGCGCGAGGGGATCCGACCACACGCGGGACGCCGCCCGCCGGACCTCGGCCGCACCAGCCTCCAGCCGCGACCCCGCCCCCACATCGGGCCTCCAGCCGCACCCCGCCCCGCCCCGCCCGCACCCGCCCCACCCGCACCGGGCCTCCGCCCGTACCCCGCCCAGCCCGCATCGGGCGTCGGACCGCACCCGCCCCCGCACCGGGTCTCCGCAACCGCACCGTGTCCCCGGGTCGCCAAGCCCCCGGCCCGCACCGGCCGGAGGCACACGCCGGGGGCCGGGCGGGTAACCTGGCCGGGTGACAGGCTCGGAAGCATCCCCCACGTTCCGGCTCGCGTACGTCCCCGGGGTGACGCCCGCCAAGTGGGTGCGGATCTGGAACGAGCGCCTGCCCGACGTCCCCCTCGACCTCCTCCAGGTCCCGGCCGCCGACGCGCCGGCGGCGCTGCGCGAGGGCGCCGCGGACGCGGGCGTCGTACGGCTGCCCGTGGACCGTACGTTCTTCAGCGCGATCCCCCTCTACACCGAGACCACGGTGGTCGTCGTCCCCAAGGACCACCTGGTGACGGCGGCGGACGAGGTGTCCGTCGCCGACCTGGCCGACGAGGTGCTCTTCCACCCGCTGGACGACGTCCTCGGCTGGGAGCGGCCTCCGGGCGAGCCCGCGTTCGAACGCCCGGCCACCACGGAGGACGCCGTCGAACTGGTGGCGGCGGGCGTGGGCCTGCTGGTCGTGCCCCAGTCGCTGGCCCGGCTGTACCACCGCAGGGACCTGACCTACCGGCCCGTCGTCGACGCCCCGCAGTCGGGAGTCGCGCTGGTGTGGCCCGAGGAGGCGACCACCGACCTGGTCGACGACTTCATCGGGATCGTGCGCGGCCGGACCGTCAACAGCACCCGGGGCCGGAATCCCGCGGCGGGCCGGACCACGGGCCCGGAGAAGGCGGTCGGCAGGACCGCGGGCAGAGCGGGCGGCAAGCCCTCGGGCAGGACGGCCGCGGGCACCGGCAGGGCCGCCGCGCACAAGGGCGGCTCCCGCGGGGCGCCTCGCGGCGGCAGGGGCTCGGGCGCGCAGGGCTCGGGCTCGGGTAAGGGCACCAAGCGGGGCAGGCCGCGCCGCGGATCGTAGAACGGGCCGCCGAGGGAGGGCGGACCCTTCCGCCCGGCCACGCGGGGGATCACTTCCCCGTCGTACGGCCGATCGACTCCACCAGCGGCAGCAGCCGGTGCGGGACGCGTTCGCGCAGCGCGATCTCGGTGCGGGTGCGGACCACGCCCGGCAGACTGATCAGTTTCTGGATCACGTCCTCCAGGTGGGCGTTGTCCCGCGCCACCACCCGGGTGAGCAGGTCGCCGCCTCCCGTGATGGAGAACGCCTCGACGATCTCCGGCACCCCCGCCAGCGCGTCCCCGACGTCGTCCAGGTGCCCCTGGGTCACCTCGATGTGCACGAACGCCAGCACCGGATGGCCGAGAGCGGCGGGGGACAGGGAAGGCTCCGTTCCGGTGATCACACCGTCCCGTTCCAGGCGGTCCAGCCGTGCCTGGAGCGTGCCGCGCGCGACGCCGAGGACGCGGGCGTACTCACGCACGCTGGTGCGCGGCTGTTCGAGGAGCAGCCGCAGGATGCGGGTGTCGAGTTCGTCCACGGCCATGACGGCACCGGCCTCCTAGCAGCGGGTCGATCCACTCCGACTGTACCAATGGCCCAGCTCAGCGTGATGGGAGTGGGCCAGCAGATCTCGTCCATTGGCTCGCTGCCGGGCCCTTCTTCGCCCGTCGTGTTGAGCCAATGGCCCAGTTGATCGGTGCTGACTTGAGCCAGAGGACCTTCGGGTGTTGTGATGGACGTGTCGATGGCGCTGCGGATCACCGCGGCGCCTTTTTCATGCCGGTGTTCGACGTCTGCCGAGGGGGCGGTCAACAGTGCTGAAGAGGGTGTTCATGGCTCCGGACCCCGGACGGGCGCGACTGCGGTTCGCCTCCCGGGCCGTTGTCGGGATCGCTCTGGCGGCCGTCGTGTGCGGTCTGGCCGGCCACTCGCTGCCCGGCGCCGTCACCGGCGGGCTCGCCGCGCTGCTCGCCCTGTTCACCGTCTTGGACCCCACGATCCGCGGGCAGGCGCTCACCACGGCGCTGCTGCCCGTCGTCGGCATCCCCGTCCTCGTCGCCGCCGCCGCGCTGCACGCCCACCCGGTGGCCCGGGACCTCACCTTCCTCGCCCTGGTCGGCGCGGGAGTGTACGCGCGCCGCTGGGGACCGCGCGGCCACAGCCTGGGCGTCTTCGCCTTCATGACCTTCTTCGTGGCCCAGTTCCTGCACGCCACCCCCGGGCAGCTGCCCGAGCTGTCCGCGGCGGTCGTCCTGTCCGTGCTCAGCGCGGCGGCGGTGCGCTTCGGGCTGTGGTGCTACGAACGCCGGCAGCCCCCGGCCGCCGTCCCCGCCCCGCCGGCCGGCACCGGACTGGCCCGGGTGACCACCCGGCAGGCCGTCCAGGCGACCGCCGGCGCGGGTTTCGCGCTCGTCCTGGGCCAGTTGGTGTCCGGGCAGCGCTGGTACTGGGCGGTCGGCGCGACCTGGTGGGTGTTCGTGAACACCGCCTCGCGCGGCGAGACCCTGGTCCGCGGTTTCCGCCGGGTCCTCGGCACCGTGCTCGGCCTCGGCCTCGGGGCCCTGCTCGTCGCGCCGCTGCACGGATCCGCCCTGCCCACGGCCGTCCTCGTCGCCGTCGGCGTCTTCGGGATCTTCTACACGGCCGCCGTGTCCTACACCTGGATGATGCTCTGGGTCACCCTGCTCGCCGTCTCGCTCTACGGTCTCCTCGGCGTCCTCAGCCCCGCGCTGCTCGCGCTGCGGCTCGGGGAGACGGCCGTCGGCGCGCTCGGTGCCTGGCTGGCCGTGCTGTTCGTGCTGCCGGTCACGACCCACGCCGTCACCGGTGACTGGATCCAGCGCGCCCTGCGCTGCGTCCACGCCTGCACCGGCGAGGCCGCCGCCCGGCTGGCGGGAGACGCGGACGCCGACCCGGCGCCCCGCGTGGCCGAGCTGGAACACCTGCTCGGCCGGGTACGCCTCTCCGTGGCGCCGCTCGTCCACCCGCTGAACCCGATGCCGGCCCGCAAGCGGCGCGCCCGCCAGGTGCTCGTCCTGCTGGACGCCTGCGCCCGCGAGGTCCGCGGCCTGGTCACCGTCGCCGCGGACCCCGAGGCTTCCCACGACGCGCGCCTGGCCGCCGCCTGCTGGCGCGTGGAGGCCGCCGTCGAGGCGCTCACCGACGGCGGCGGCGAACCCCTCGCCGCGTCGGACACCCCCCGGCCCGCCGCGGAGGCGCAGGCGCTCGTCCACCTGCACGGCCTGGAGCGGGCGCTGGCGGACCTGGCCGCACCCCTGCGGGCCCCCACGGGCTCGCCCCTGGCCGGCGCCTGACGTGCTTCCCGCACCGGCGAGACACCCCTCGACCTTGGTCTAGACCGATCTTGATCGACTGCTACCGTCACCCCGAACGGGACGACGGAGAGGAGAATGCGGTGGCAGACGAGGGCGGCGGGCGGCAGCGGGCGTTCATCGGGTCCTTCACGGCGGCGGGCGGCCCCGGCGTGGTCACCGCGGCCGTGGCCGAAGGCGGCGCGCTGACCGTGCTGAGCAGCGTGGACGGCGTGCTGGACCCGTCCTACCTCGCCCTGTCCGCCGACGGCGGCACGCTCTACGCGGTCAGCGAGACCGCCGAGGGCGCGGTGGCCGCGTACCGGGTGAAGGGCGAGACGGTCGAACTCACCGGTCCGCCCGTCCGCGTCGAGGGCAGCGGCCCCACTCACCTCAGTCTGGTCGACGGGCACGTCCTCACGGCCAACTACGGCTCGGGCAGCGTCAGCGCCGTCCCCGTGCGCGCGGACGGACGCCTCGGTCAGAGCGTGTCCGACGTGCTGCGTCACACCGGTTCCGGACCGCACGAACGTCGGCAGCGCGCCCCGCACGCCCACCAGGTGCAGCCCGACCCGAGCGGCCGCTGGGCCGTCAGCGTCGACCTCGGCACGGACTCGGTGCGGGTGTGCACGCTGACGGACGGCAGCCTCGGCGTGCACCGCGAGATCGCGCTCCGCCCCGGCTCCGGCCCCCGCCACCTGGCCTTCCACCCGGACGGCCGACACGCGTACGTCCTCAACGAACTCACGCCCACCGTCACCGCCTGCCGCTGGGAGCCGGAGACCGGCTCGCTCAGGCCGCTCGCCGAGACGCAGGTCCTGCGGGCCGCCCCGGCGGGTGACGCCTACCCGTCGGGCATCGTCGTCGCGCCGGACGGCCGCTTCGTGTGGACCGCGACGCGCGGCGAGGACGTGCTCTCGGTCTTCGCCGCCGAGGCCGACGGGGAGCGGCTGGAACTGCGGGCGACCGTCCCGTGCGGTGGCCACTGGCCCCGCGCGCTCACCCTGTCCGGTGGATTCCTCTACGTCGCCAACGAGCGTTCCGGTGACGTCACCTGGTTCGCCGTGCACCCGGAGACGGGGCTCCCGGAACGGGCCGGCGCGGTAAAGGTGGCCGCCGCCTCCTGTGTCGTCTTCGGCTGAACACTCCGCGTCTCGATCGAGAACCCCGAGCGGCCATGCGATCGACCGTCCGGCCGATCGACCGAGCGCCTGATCTTGAACGCGATCCGACCGATCGGCCGGAGGGCCGGTCGGCCGCGTGGCGACATGGCGAAGGGCCCGCCCCGAGCGGAGCGGACCCTTCCCGGCAGTCCTGCGGATGCCGGAGCCGCGTCACCGTACCGGCGTGCCCTGCGCCTGCTGCGGGGAGATGCCCAGGGCCGTCGTGTACTTGGCCAGGGCCAGCTTGCCGATCGCCGGGTAGGCGCCGAGCGCCTCGGCGGCGGGGCAGTCCGCCTCCTTGGCGGCGGCCTCGACCAGCTCGGCGTCGATCTCCGGGCCGATCAGGTAGGGCGCCAGCGCCAGCTGCTGGGAACCGGAGGAACGCAGCTGCTCGGCGACGCCGGCGACCGAGCCCTCCTGGTCGAGCGCGGCGGCCATCACCGGCACCGCGAGGCGGGCGGCGAGCAGCATGCCGGTGATCCCCGCCGCCTGCACGGCCTCCTCGCCGCCGACCGACGCGAGGATGATGCCGTCCGCGGCCGTCGCCACGGTGAACAGCCGGGCGCGGTCGGCGCGGGCCAGCCCCGCCTCCGACAGCCGCACGTGCAGTGCCTCGGCGAGCAGCGGGTGCGGGCCGAGCACATCGGTCAGCTCCGCGGCGACCCGGCTCTCCATGACGGCCTCGCGGAGCCGGCGCAGCAGCGCGTTGTCCGGACCGGCCAGCAGCGGTACGACGACCGCGACCGGGCCCTCGGGCTCCTTGACCTCGCCACCGGCGGCGAGCGCCTGCTCGTAGCGGGCCGTCCGCTGGTCGGCCGCGCGCGCGAGCACGGACTGCAGGGTCGGGAACTCCGCCTCGTCCCCGTCGAGGTACCCGATCAGGGCCTCCAGGCCGGGAAGCTCGGAGCGGGCGATGCTCACGGCCTCCTCGGCGAGGGCGCGCGATGCGGCACCGGGCGTGCCAGGCACCGCGAGGACGAGCGCGGGCGCGCCCTCGGGAGCCGCCAGCGGTTCGGGTCGGCGGTGCCGTCCGGGCTGGCGGGGGCGCGGCATTCGTACAGGCAGGCCGGACGCGGGCCCAGTGGGGGAGCTCATGGCGCCGCATGTTACTGGCTTTCGGGGTTCCCCCGTTCGGGGAGGGGGCGGGTGAGCGGTTTCCGTCCGGTTTTGTCGCGTGAGTTACGCACCGATCGGAAATGATCGGTGCGGGCAATCGGATCGGATGCGACAACTCGCCCCGGACATGTGGTTGCTTGCCTGGCAAGAGGCCGACATGTTCGGTAGATGGGCAATTGGTCCCCTTGTCCCGGGCGGTGTGCCCGACGAGGGCCCGCAGCCCCGGCCCACCGGAGTCCACGGCGGGGGGAGCCGGTCGACAGCGCCGGGGGAGGTGGGTGCGCGGGGTTCCTCCCTGGCTGTGCGGCGTGCGGACATGTGCCAGTAGAGTGACGCGCCGTGGCACCACGACCGTTGCATGAACTCGTCGAAGCGGGCTGGGCGAAGGCCCTCGAACCCGCGGCCGAACGCATCACCGCCATGGGGAACTTCCTCAGGGCCGAGATAGCGGCCGGCCGGACCTACCTCCCGTCCGGGGCCAACGTGCTGCGGGCGTTCCAGCAGCCGTTCGACGACGTGCGCGTCCTGATCGTCGGCCAGGACCCCTACCCCACCCCGGGCATGGCCATCGGGCTGAGCTTCGCGGTCTCGCCCGAGGTGCGATCCCTTCCGGGCAGCTTGGAGAACATCTTCCGGGAACTCCATGCGGACCTGGGGCTGCCCCGGCCGTCCAACGGCGATCTGACGCCGTGGGCCCGGCAGGGGGTACTGCTGCTCAACAGGGCGCTGACGACGGCGCCCCGCAAGCCCGCGGCACACCGGGGCAAGGGCTGGGAAGAGGTCACGGAGCAGGCGATCCGGGCGCTGGCGGCCCGCGGCAAGCCGCTGGTGTCGATCCTGTGGGGGCGTGACGCGCGCAATCTGCGCCCGCTGCTCGGCGATCTCCCGGCGATCGAGTCCGCCCACCCCTCGCCGATGTCGGCGGACCGGGGCTTCTTCGGCTCCCGCCCGTTCAGCCGGGCCAACGACCTGCTCGTACGGCAGGGCGCGCAGCCGGTCGACTGGCAGCTTCCCTGATCCGGCCGCCCGCAGCCGGCGGCCGACCCGCGGTGGCCGACCGCCGGCAGTCGTGCCCCAGCGGCGGCCTTCCAGTCGGGCCTGGGCAGCCGGCCCGTCCGGCCGCGGGTCACGGCACCGCGGCCGTCGGGGCCGGGCGTCGTGTGCGTACGACACCGGTCGCGTAGGCGACGGCGACCGCCTGCGCGCGGCTGTTCAGGTTCAGCTTGCCCATCATCCGGTTCAGACGTGTCTTCAAGATGTGTCTTCACCGTGGCGACGGTCACCGTCGGCCGGTCGCCGATCTCCGGGTTGGACAGCCCCTGGCCGGCCAGGCTGAGCACGTCGCGCTCCCGGTTGGTCAGCGGGGCCGGCGTGTCGGAGTCGGCCAGGGCGGGCGAGGGCCGGCGCGGGTAGGTGTCGATGAGCCGACGGGTGACCGTGGGTGCGAAGAGCATGCCGCCGTCCGCGACGGTGCGGATGGCGGTGAACAGCCGTTTTGGCGGTGTCTCCTTTGAGCAGGAAGCCGCTCGCGCCGACCCGGAGAGCGGCGTGCACCGGCTCGTCGAGGTCGAACGCGGTGAGCATGATCACCCGCTGTCTGGGCTCGTCGCAGGGGGCCAGGATCCGTTCGGCCGCGGCGACCCCGTCCAGGCCGGGCAGTCGGATGTCCATGAGGATCACCTCCGGCCGGTGCCCGGTGGCCGGCTCGACCGCCTCCTCCCCGCTCGCCGCCTCCCCGCAGACGTCGAAGTCAGGTGCGGCCCGCAGGAGGGCCGGCAGGCCGCTGAGGACGAGTACTTGGTCGCCTACGACGAGCACACGTGTCATCCCTGTGATTCGCCCGCAGTAGGTTCGGTCCACGGGCTCGCCTGCGGCCCCGCGTCCGGGTGGTCCTCCCGGGCCGGGCGGTAGGGGACGGGCAGTGTGAACGCCACCTCGAATCCCGCCGCCGGTCCGGGCCCGGCGCGGAAACTGCCGCCATAGAGCCTCACGCGTTCATACATGCCGATCAACCCGTGCCCGGTCCCCGCCGGGCCGGGGCCGATTCCAGCCTCGCCACGGCCGGTTCCCGGCGCCCGCCGACCGGTTCGCGCGGACCGCCCGGCCAGGGCTTTCCGCTGCCCGGCGGCGCTTTCGGCACCGCTTCCGTTTCTGGTGGCGGTGCCGGTGCCCGCTCCGGTCGGCGTGCGGGAGCCGTTCGCCCGGGGACCCCCGTCGTCGGACACCGTGACGGCCAGCCCATGGGTGTCGTACGCCAGCGTTATCCGGACGCGGGCCTGCGAGCCCGCGTGTTTGAGCGTGTTGGTCAGGGCCTCCTGGACGATGCGGTAGGCACACAGGTCCGCGCCCGATGCCAACGGCCGGGGTTCCCCCGTGAAGGCGGTCTCGACGACCAGCCCGGCGCCGGTCATCCGGGCCGCCAGTTCGTCCAGCCGGGCGAGACCGGCATCGGGTCCGGTGGACGGACCTGACACGGCGTCGGTGCCGTCGGGGCTCACACGCAGCACCTGGAGCAGGCCGCGCATCTCCTCCAGCGTCTCGCGCGCGGTGTCCTCGATGGTGCGCAGCGCAGAGCGGGCCTTGGCGGCGTCGGTGTCGAAGACGTACCTGGCCAGACCGCTCTGCACCGAGACGACCGACAGATGGTGGGCGACCACGTCGTGCAGTTCGCGGGCGATGCGCAGGCGTTCCTCTGTCACGGCGTGCCGGGCGCGGGCCCCCTCCTCGGCGCGCAGGCGCGCGGTGAGCCGGTCCAGTTCGGTGTTCTGCCTCTCCAGGCGGCGCAGGCTGGTACCGAAGCCCCAGGCGAGCAGCAGGACCACGAGGGTCTGGCCCACGGCCACCAGCGCCGACATCGCGTGGGAGGCCAGTGCGTTGTACAGCCACGCGGCCGTGACCGGAACGGCCGCCCGCGCGGTCTCCCCGACCGGTCGCGCGGCGGCGATCGTGAAGAACGCGAGCATCGGCGACCACACGTTGACGGACGGCTGGTAGCCGAGTGCCGTGTACAGGGCGAGGCCGGCACAGGTGGCGCACAGCACCGGCCAGGGAGCCACCCGGCGCACCACGAGCGGCAGGTGGATGAGGCAGGTCAGGACGACGGCGCGGGTGTCGAAGGCGGGCCAGCCGGGCGGCCGGTACCCGGCGGCGAAGCCCAGCGTGACCCCCAGGAGCGCGGCCGCGATCAGCGTGTCGAGGCCCAACCGTTGACGTGGCGTCACCCGCAAGCGCATGACGGCAGGGTAGCCAGCGCGCCCCCGCTCCACGGCCGGGTCGGGAAGCGCAGCCCTCTCGTCCGGAAGGTCGCCGCCGTGGAGCCGCCACCCACGGCGGCTCCCACCGTGCCGGGGACGGGCCGCCCCTCCCGCCCGCGTCAGTCGATCACCGCCGCGCGGACACAGAGCACGTCCGGCAGGTGCGAGGCCAGTTGCCGCCAGCTGTCACCGTCGTCCGCGGAGGCGTACACCTCGCCGTTGCGGTTGCCGAAGTAGACGCCCGCCGGGTCCGCGTCGTCGGTGCACAGGGCGTCGCGCAGCACGGTGCCGTAGTGGTCCTCCTGTGGCAGGCCCGCCGACAGCGGCTCCCAGCTCCGGCCGGCGTCGGTGGTCCGGAACACCCGGCAGCGGTGCCCGGCCGGGACCCGGTCCGCGTCGGCGTTGATCGGGAAGACGTACGCCGTGTCGCCGCGGCGCGGGTGGGTGGCCGCCGCGAAGCCGAAGGTCGAGGGCAGGCCCTCGCCGATGTCCGTCCAGTGCGCGCCCCTGTCGTCGCTGCGGTAGACACCCCAGTGGTTCTGCAGGTAGAGCCGGTCGGGGTCGGCCGGGTCCTGGGCGACCTTGTGGACGCACTGCCCGAACTCGGGGTCCGGATCGGGCAGGAACACGGCGGACACCCCGGAGTTGGACGGTGCCCAGCTCGCGCCGCCGTCGTCCGTGCGGAACACCCCGGCGGTGGACACGGCGACCGTGACGGCCTTCGGGTCGCGCCGGTCCGTGACCACGGTGTGCAGCCCCTCACCGCCGCCGCCCGGAACCCACCGGGAGCGCGTGGGGTGCTCCCACAGCGGGCGGACCAGCTCGAAGCTCTCCCCGCGGTCCTCGGAGCGGTAGAGCGCGGCCGGTTCCGTGCCCGCGTACACCACGTCCGGTTCCGCCGCGGCCGGGTGCAGCTGCCAGACCCGCTCCAGCGACGCGCCGGTGTCCTTGGGGAACTTCACCGCCGGCCGGGCCGGTTCGGTCCAGCTGCGGCCCAGGTCGTCGGAGTGGAACACGGACGGCCCCCAGTGCGCGCTGTCACCGCCGGCCAGCAGCCGCGGGACGGTGCCCCTGGTGTCGATGGCGACCGAATACACGGCCTGCGCGTTGAACTGTGGGCTG
Source organism: Streptomyces sp. NPDC021356 (assembly GCF_040641015.1). Classification (NCBI taxonomy): domain Bacteria; kingdom Bacillati; phylum Actinomycetota; class Actinomycetes; order Kitasatosporales; family Streptomycetaceae; genus Streptomyces; species Streptomyces sp. NPDC021356. Next base: position 215,409 of record NZ_JBFACU010000012.1, read on the forward strand.
TCGTCGAACTCCCAGGCCCCACCTCGCCGCCGCCCGATGAACAGGCCCTTGCGGGTGCCTACGGCGAGCAGTACCTCGGACATGCCGATCACCTCCGCGACCATTGCGTCCAAGACGCCTTCGTCCTGGACACCGGCCAGTCTGCACCCCACCACTGACAGCCACCTCCGCCGCGGCGTCACCGCAGGTCACAGCGGCCTGGTCGGACATGAGGGGGCCGTCGCCAGCCCGGGCGAGGGGCCGCCGCGCGCCACCGCCCACCAGGCGCCCGCCGGCCGCCCACCTGGCGCCCGCGACGGGCCTTCCGCCAGGCGCCCGCGCCGGACCGGCCACCAGGCGCCCGCGCCGGACCGCCTATCAGGTACCCGCGGCGCCCCCGGCTCAGCCGAACCCCGGCAGCGCCCGCCCCAGGATCGCGTCGAGGTCCGCGGCGCCGGGCAGGGTGCCGAAGGCGTGCCCCCAGTCCCCGCCCAGCCGGGTCGAGCAGAACGCGTCGGCGACCGCCGAAGGGGCGTGCCGGACCAGGAGGGACGCCTGCAGGGTCAGCGCCATCAGCTCGACCAGGCGGCGCGCGCCCACCGGGGAGGCTTCGCCCAGGCCCTGCCGCAGCCGGGTCACGGCCGCGTCCAGCCGGGGATCGCCGCCGTGCGCGAGGGCGAGCTCGGCGAACAGCGCCTCGGCGGCCCCCGGCTCGCGTCCCAGTGCCCGCAGCACGTCCAGGGCGTTGACGTTCCCCGACCCCTCCCAGATCGACAGCAGCGGGGCCTCGCGGTAGTGCCGGGGCATGCCGGACTCCTCCACGTAGCCGTTGCCTCCCAGGCACTCCAGCGCCTCCGCGGTGAAGGCCGGGCCACGCTTGGTGACCCAGTACTTGCCGACGGCGGTGGCCACCCGCCGGAACGCGGCCTCCCGCGATGCCTGCCCGCCCTCCCGTGCCGCCCGGTCGGCCGCACCCGCCAGCCGCAGGGTGAGCGTCGTCGCGGCCTCCGACTCCAGCGCCAGGTCGGCCAGCACGTTGCGCATGAGCGGCTGGTCGGCCAGCAGCGCTCCGAAGGCCGTGCGGTGCCGTGCGTGGTGACCGGCCTCCACCAGGGTCTTGCGCATGAGGGCCGCCGACATCATCACGCAGTCCAGCCGTGTGCAGTTGACCATCTCGATGATCGTCTTGACACCCCGCCCCTCGGGGCCGACCAGCCAGGCCACCGCGCCGTCGAACTCCGGTTCGCACGAGGCGTTGGACCGGTTGCCCAGCTTGTCCTTGAGGCGCTGGATGCGGAAGGCGTTGCGGCTGCCGTCGGGCAGGACGCGCGGCACCAGGAAGCAGGACAGTCCGCCCGGCGCCTGCGCCAGTACCAGGAAGACGTCGCACATGGGCGCCGAGGTGAACCACTTGTGCCCGCGCAGCGTGTACACGCCGGGTTCCGCGGTCGGCGCGGCCGTCGTCGTGTTCGTCCGTACGTCCGAGCCGCCCTGCTTCTCGGTCATGCCCATCCCCGCCAGCAGCCCCGCTTTGCCGGCCGGCGCCCGCGGCCCCGGCTCGTAGACGCGGCTGGTCAGCAGCGGTTCGTAGAGGGCGGCCAGCTCGGGCTGGGCGCGCAGGGCGGGTACGGCCGCGTACGTCATCGACGTCGGACAGCCGTGCCCCGCGTCGGTGTGCCCCCACACCAGGCCGCCCGCCGTACGGGCCACGTGGGCCCCCGGCCGGTCGTCCGCCCAGGGCGCGCCCGCCAGGCCCTCGGCGACGGCGGTCCGCATCAGGTGGTGCCAGGCGGGGTGGAAGTCGACCTCGTCGACCCGGTTGCCGTAGCGGTCGTGGGTGCGCAGCTCCGGCTCGTGGCGGTCGGCGAGATCGGCCCACTCCTGCGCCTGCGTGCTCCCGGCCCGCGCCCCGAGCCGCCGCACGCCTTCCTCGGCCCAGCCGGCGCCCTCGCGGCGCAGCCCCTCCAGCAGCGCCGCGTCCTCCGACGCGTCATAGGGGCTCAGGGGAGGAGGCTGGTTGGTCACGTCGTGGGTGGTGGACGGGCGGGGCGGCGCGGAGCGTGCCGCCGTGCCGTCCGGGGGCGCGTCTCCCGCCCGCCGCGCGTCTCCCGCGCCCGGTGCGTGTGCCAGTGTCGAGGCCATACCGTCAGTGTTGCACTATTGCCACAGTCGCAGCAATGATGCAACAAGAGGAATCCGTACAGTACCTGACCATGAACGACTCCCGGGAGCCCGCCGCGCTCGACCTGCGCCCGCTGTCGGCGCGGTCCGTCGTCCTGAGCCTGCTGCTGGGCACCCACCCGCCCGAGCTGCCGGTGAAGGACCTCCTGCGGGCCGTCGAACCCTTCGGCGTCGGCGGGTCGGCCCTGCGGGCGGCGCTGAGCCGGATGGTGGCCGCCGGCGACCTGTGGCGCACGGACGGCGTGCACGGCCTCAGCGACCGGCTGCTGGAGCGCCAGCGGCGCCAGGACGACGCCGTGCACCCGCGGACCCGGACCTGGGACGGCGAGTGGGAGATGGCCGTCGTGACGGCGACCGGACGCGGACCCGCCGAACGCGCCGGACTCCGCGCCCGGCTGACCGCCCTCCGGCTCGCCGAACTGCGGGAGGGCGTCTGGCTGCGGCCCGCCAACCTGCGCCGCGCCCGGCCCGCAGGCGAGGGCGGAGTGGTCCATTTCGCCGCCCGGCCGGACGAGGACGCCCGCGACCTGGCCGCGGAACTGTGGCCGCTCGACGCCTGGGCGGCCACCGGACGGGCGCTGCTCACCCACCTGGCGCGCACCGACCGCCCGTCCGGCCGCTTCACCGCCCTCGCGGCCGTCGTACGCCATCTGCTCGACGACCCGGTCCTGCCCGCCGCGCTGCTCCCCGCCGACTGGCCGGGTCCCGAGCTGCGCGCCGCCTACACGGCCCGGCAGCGAGAGCTGACCGAGGAGGTGCTGGGCCGGACCGGGGGTCGGACCCGGCCCCGCACCGCCCCCGGCCCGGGTCAGCCGTAGGTGACGTCGGACGCCGAGTAGCGGCAGTACGTGCCGTCCGGGCCGCTGCCGGTCTCCTTCGGCTCCTTGCCGGTGTTGTTGCCCTGGTAGCGCACGCACGGCTTGACCTTCTTCGAGCTGTCGCCGTGGACGCGGATCCCGCTCAGGGTCGCCGTGTCACCGTAGTTCTCGTCGATGCCGACGATCGCCTTCCCCGGCGCGGTGACGTCGACGTCGCTCACGGAGATGGTGCGCTTGTACTGCGTCTTGCAGTTGCCGCACGAGCGCACCAGCTTCCCGAAGTCCGCGACCCGGAACTGGCTGACCGTCAGCTTTCCCGCGCCGTTGAACTGGAAGATCTTGTCCGACGCCTTCTTCGCGCCGCCCCCGATCACGTGGTACGCGGCCGACGACGACGTGCCCTTGAAGCTGGCCGCGTCCTCGCCGACGTCCTCCCACCACACGTTCTGCAGCGTGCAACTGCCCGGACAGTGGCCGCCGTCGGCGGCGGGGGAGCCGATGACGACGTTCTTGAGGACCGCGCCGTCCTTCAGTTCGAAGATCGGCCCCTGGTCCTCGGACTGGCCGTCCGTGCCGAGGTCGCCGCTTCCGTAGAACCGCTGGAGTTCGCCGTCGTAGGTGCCGGACACCGGGATCGTCTCGGTGACCGGCACGCTCTTCGTCGGTGTGGGCCAGGCGGAGGCCGCCACGGCGGTGCCCGACAGGCCCGTCAGGTAGGTGGTGCAGGTCAGGCCGAGAGCGGCCAGTGCGCTGGTCGCCGCGCGCCGCCGGGCGCGCGGACGTGATGCGGAAGTCATGTCCCGAGTCCTCCGGTCAGAGTTTTCCGGTGCCCGCGCCCGCCGTCACCGAGGCGACGACGCCGGAGGCGGGTTCGGCCGTGTAGTCGTAGGGCGGGTCGGTGAAGGTGCCCACCTGCGAGACCTCGGTGGCGGCGCCCCCCAGGTCGTTGCCGCGCAGGTCGGCGTAGCCGTCCTTCTTGCTGTCCCGGCTGGTGGTGACGGCGACCTGGGTGTCGCGGAAGACGTTGTTCTCGACGAGCATCTGGGCACCCATGCGCGAGTGCACGGCGGTCTCGGCGCCCACGACGTAGTTGTCGTAGAAGTGCCCGGTGCCGAACCGCAGACTGGGGATACGCGAGTTGACGTTGTCGAACCAGTTGTGGTGGTACGTCACCCGCAGGTGCCCGGTGTCCTCGCTCGCGTTGCTGTCGCTGTGCCCGACGAGCGAGCCCTTGTAGTGGTCCTTGAAGGTGTTCCAGGACACGGTCACGTAGTCCGAGGCGTGCGTGATGTCGACGAGGCCGTCGTAGTAGTCCTTGCCGTGCTCGCGGTCGGACGACAGGGAGTTGTGGTCGATCCACACCTTGGCCGAGGCCTGGACGGTGATCGCGTCGGTCTTCACCGCCTTGCTGATGGCGAGGTTGCGGATCACGACGTTGCTGACCTTCTTCAGGCGCAGCCCGCCGCCGGTGAACCCGGAGGACGCACCCACGCCGAGCACGGTGGTGTTGGAGCCGACGTCCACCTGGCCGCTGAGCGAGATCACGCCGCTGACCTTGACGACCTTGGCCGCGTCGCCCGCGACGGCCGACTTGAAGGCGCCGAGGGAGGAGACCGTGACCGCGGAGGTGCCGCCGCCGCCGGTGGTTCCGGCGCCGAACCCGACCGGCGTGGTCTCGGCGGCCCCGGCCGACTGCGGCAGCGCGAGCGCGCCGACCGCCGCGGCGACGGCCACCGCGGCCGCCAGTAAGGACTTCGGTGCGCGGGGACGCGGACGTGGGGGGAGAGTGCGCATGCGGATGTGTCCCTTCGGGGGAGTACGTGAGCGAGACGGGTCATGTACATAGACGACGAACGTCATCTGGTACGCGCAGCGCGGGCAGAGCGACCGTGTGAGCCGAAAACGGCCGCGAATGGAACCTGGCGGGTCACAGTGCTGAACGGAACGTAGAGTGCAAGCGCTTTCTGGTCAACGCTTCCGGCGGAAGGATCACGGGAATCGTGGGAGCGCTTCCATTCAGTGTTCGGCGCCGGGGGAGGAGAGGGCCGGGGACCGGTGGTCCGGCGGTTGCTCCAGCCGGCCCCGGAGCCCCGGACGCCACCAGGGCGGCGGATCCACGGCGGATCCCGGTGGCGCGGGCGCGAACCCTGGCGTTCCCTGAGAAGGGCGGGGATGACCGGCACGCCCGCGGGCACCCGGTGCGCACGGACGCGGGATCCCCACTCCCAGGCGAGGAGAGTCATGGCTGAGCAGAAGTCGTCGTCGGTCCTCACGATGCCCCTGCACGGTGCCGCGGCGGTGCTGCGCAGGGTGCCCGGCGCCGGCACGGTGGGCAGGGCCGCGCAGGGCACGCTGGACGTGATCGGCGCGGTGTCGCCGCGGGGCCGGCGGCTCGCGGTCTACACGGGTGCCGGGGTACTCGGCGTCGCCGGGGTCGTGGAGTGGCCGGTGGCGCTCACGGGGGCCGCGGTGGCCTGGCTCACCCGGCCCCGGTCCGAACACGCCGACCAGCCCCCGTCCCCGGAACGGCACACGGACGGCGTAGGGCGTGCCCCGGCACCCGCGGGCGGGGCCGCGCGCCCGCGTACGCCCCGGGGCACGGCAAGCGGGCAGGGCACCGCCGTCACCCCGGCCGTCACCCGGACCCGTCGTACGGCACGCGGGGCCGCCGACGATCGAACGGCGCCGGGACCGGCCCCGGCGGGCGGCGGAGGCCGCAGCCGGACCCGCGCGACCCTGGCGAAGACCACGACCAAGGCGTCCGCCTCGAAGGCCACCGCCGTCAAGACCGCCGCCGTCAAGTCGTCCACGGCCAAGACCGCCGCAGGCCGGACGACCGCTGCCAAGACGTCCGCCGCCGAGGCGCCCGCGGGGAAGACGGCGACAGGCAGCGCCGCCGCGGCCGCGGCCCGCGCACGCGGGACCACGGCGGCCAAGTCGACGGCGAGCAAGGCGGCTGCGGGCAAGACCGCTGCCGGCAAGGCGACCGCGGCCGAGTCCGCCGCGCGCACGATCGCCCCGAGCACCCGCACGGCGGGCGGGACCTCCGCGGGCGGGACGGCCGCCGGCAAGGCACCGGCCGGCAAGGCCGCCTCGGCCAGGACAGCAGCGGCAGGTAAGGCACCGGCGGGCAAGTCCCCCACCGGCAAGGCCGTCGCCAAGACTGCCGCAGCCACCAAGGCCACCCCGGCCGAGGTCGCCGCCAAGGCCACCCGGGCGAAGACCGCGACCGCCAAGAGCGCGACCCCCAAGACGGCCACCGCCAAGACGGCCACCGCCAAGACCGCGGCCGCCAAGTCCGCCGCAGCCCAAGCCGCCACCGGCGGGCAGCGCAAGGGCCGGGCCGCGTCCGCCGGGCCGCTCGGGCCCACGGCGCGGCCCGGCCGAACCACTCTGTGAAGGTGCGTGATGGTGCTCGGGCTGCTCACCGCTCCCTCGGCCGCCGTCCGGCTGCTGCCGGCGGCGCCCGCGTTGCTGGCACGGGCCGCCGCCCCGGCGATCGGGGTGGCCGCCGGGGCGCTGGCGGGGACCGCGCGGGCCGGCGTGCGCGGCGCGGACTCGGCGGCACGGGTCGCCCGGGTCGCCCGTAACGCGCTGCCCGGCGCGCGCGGGCACTGGCGTTCCGGCACCCGCGCCCACCTGGCGCTGCGCGCCGCCGAGCCCGAGCGGGTGCGGCGGGCCGGCGGGACCGGGCACCTGGCCCGCCGGGTGGCCGTGGCGCTCGCCGAGCGGCCCGACGTGCTGTTCGCGTACTGGGACGAGGGACTGGCCCGGCTGGTGGTGACCGCGACGGAGGACGAGGCGGCCGAGCGGGTCGTGGACCACGCGGCCGACCTCGCCGCCCGGCACGGCCTGGTCCTCGAGGGCGGCGACCCCGACGAACCGACGCACCCGGCGGATCCCGCCGGGGTACGGGCGGCAGCCGCCACGCTGGCGGCCGACGCGCTCGGGATCGCCGTGGCCTTCACCGCGTCCTCGCTCCGCCTGCCGCCGTCGCCGCGCCTGGTGACCGCCGTCGTCACACTGCTGCGGGAGAACCCGCGCTTCCGCGCCTGGCTGCGGGCCCGGGTGGGCGACGCGTCCATGGACCTCATGCTGGCCTGCGCCAACGCGGTCGCCCACGGCACCGGGCAGACGCCCACCGCGCTGGTGCTCGACGGCACCCTGCGCGCCTGCCAACTGGCGGAGACCGTGGCCCGCTCGGCGGCCTTCGACGCGGTGCACGACCAGTTGTGCTCGCCCGACCGGGTCAGTCTCGCCGCGGCCGGCGGACCGCCCCGCCCGCCGCTGCGCGTCTCGCCCGCCCAGGAGTACGCCAACCACGCCTCCGCGGGCAGCCTGGTCGGCGCGGCCGTGACCCTGCTGGTCAAGCACGACGCCGCCGAGGCGGCCGAGGCGGTGCTCGCGGGCTCGCCGAAGGCCGCGCGCTACGGACCCGCCGCCTTCCACGCGGTGCTCGGCGCGTCGCTGGCCCGCACCGGCGTGCTGGTCCGCGACCCGGAGCGGGCGCGGCAGTTGGAGATGGCGGGCACCGTCGTCCTGCATCCGAGCGCGCTGCGCACCCCGGAGGGGGAGGCGGACCCGTGGGCCGAACCCGTGCTGGACGCGGCCCGCCGGGCCGGGCTGCGGGTCGTGGTCGTCGACGACCCCGCCCTGGAGGACCTCACCGCGCTCGCCGACCAGGTCGTGGACGCCCGTCGCCCGCTGGACGACGTGGTGTACGGGCTGCGCGCGCAACAGGACGCGGGCGCGGTGCTGACGGTCGCGCGCGCCGGTTCGGCCGGCGACCACGGCGTGCTGCCGGGGCTGCGCGGAAGCGACATCGCCGTCGCCCTCACCGACCGCGACTCGGCCGTCTGCTGGGGCGCCGACATCCTGGCCCTGCACGGCCTGCCCGACGTGTGGCGGCTGCTGAGGGCGATCCCCGCCGCGCGCACGGTCGGCCGCCGGGCGCAGACCCTGGCCCGTTCCGGTGCCGCGCTGTCCGGGCTGCTCGTCGCCGTCGGCGAGTCCGGGAAGGGTCACGGGCGCCTCGCCGTCCTGCCCGGCCTGCGGCACGCGCCGGTCGACCTGAGCGCGGCCCTCGCACTGATCTCGGGAACACGCGCCGCCCTCGGCGTGGCGGCGGCCCGCGCCCCGCACCCCCGCCCGCGCGTGCACTGGCACGAACTGCGCTCGGAGGAGGCCCGGGAACGGCTCGCGCACGAGGAGACGGCCGTCCCGACCCCGCTGGAAACGGCCACCGCCCGGGTGCGCGGGGCCGCCCGCAGTGCCACCCGGCACCCCGCGCTCGCCCCGGCACGCTGGACGTACGAGCTGGGCCGGGCCGTACGGGGCGAACTGCGGGACCCGCTCACCCCGGTGCTCGCGGTCGGCTCGGCGGCCTCGGCCATCCTCGGCTCCGTCATGGACGCGCTGCTCGTGGTCGGCGCCCTCGACCTGAACGCGCTGGTCGGCGGCGTCCAGCGGCTGCGCGCGGAGCGGGCCCTGTCCGGGCTGCTCGCCGACCAGAAGCGCAAGGCGCGGCTCGCGCCCCCGCCCGCGGAGGCGCCGGCAGGCGGCACCCGCACCGTCGAGGCGGGCAAGCTGCGCCCGGGAGACGTGATCGAACTCAAAGGGGACGACGTGGTGCCCGCCGACGCCCGCCTGCTGTGGGAGGAGGGCCTGGAGGTCGACGAGTCCGCGCTGACCGGGGAGTCGTTGCCGGTGCAGAAGCAGACCGCGCCGACCCCGCACGCCGTCGTCGCCGACCGTCTCTGCATGGTCTTCGAGGGGACGACCGTGGTGGCCGGGCAGGCGCGTGCCGTCGTCGTGGACACCGGTGAGAGCACCGAGGCCGCGCGCGCCGTGCACCTCGCGGCTCGCACCCCGCCCGCCGCCGGAGTGCAGGCACGGCTTCAGGAACTCACCCGCAAGGCACTGCCGTTGACGCTCTCCGGCGGGGCGGCGGTGACCGGCCTGGCGCTGCTGCGCGGCACGCCGGTGCGGGAGGCGGTCAGCGGGGGAGTGGCCGTCGCGGTGGCAGCCGTCCCCGAGGGGCTGCCGCTGGTGGCCACGGTGGCCCAATTGGCGGCGGCCCGCCGGCTCAGCCGCGACGGCGTCCTGGTGCGCACCCCGCGCACGCTGGAGGCGTTGGGCCGGATGGACACGATCTGCTTCGACAAGACGGGCACGCTCACCGAGAACCGGCTGCGGCTGGTGCGGATCTCCGACGCGGACGGCGACATCCACCCGGTGGCCGACGAGGCCGCCGCCGCCACGGTGCGCGCGGCGGCCCGGGCCTGCCCGCGCTCGAACGGCAATACGGACCGGCCGGTGCACGCCACCGACGAGGCGGTCCTGGACGCGGCGGGCCCCGACCCGGAGTGGACGCAGCTCGAAGGCCTCGACTTCGAGGCGGGCCGCGGGTACGCGGCGGCCGTCGGCCGCAGCGGGAACGGCCCGCGGGTCCTGGTGGTCAAGGGCGCCCCCGAGACGGTCCTGCCCGCCTGCCCGGGGCTGCCCGCCCACGCCTCCGGCGCGGCCCAGTCGCTGGCCGGTGCCGGGCTGCGGGTCCTCGCGGTGGCCCAACGGCTGCTCGGCGAGGGGGATCCGGAGGCGGACGTACTCGAACAGCCGCTGGGAGAGCTGGAGTTCACGGGGCTCCTGGCGCTTTCGGACGTGCCGCGCGAGACCTCCACGGCCCTGGTGCGCGGACTACACGACGAGGGCGTACGGCCGGTGATGCTCACCGGCGACCATCCGCAGACCGCGCGGGCGATCGCCACCGAACTGGGCTGGCCGCAGGACACGGTGGTGGTCACCGGGGACGAACTGGCCGCCGCGGACCGCCTCGCGCGGGCCCGGATGCTGCGGGACGCGGGCGTGGTCGCCCGGGTGGCGCCCGAGCAGAAGCTCCAGGTCGTGGAGGCGTTGCGGGACGCCGGCCGGGTGGTGGGCATGGTCGGCGACGGCGCCAACGACGCCGCCGCGATCCGCGCCGCCGACATCGGGGTGGGCATCAACGCGCGGGGTTCGGCCGCCGCCCGCAACGCCGCGGACATCGTCCTGACCGCCGACGACCTCACCGTACTGATCGACGCCATCGGCGAGGGCCGCGCCCTGTGGCACAGCGTCGCGGACGCCATCGCCATCCTGATCGGCGGCAACGCGGGCGAGGTCGGCTTCGGCATCCTCGGCACGCTGCTGTCCGGCCGGGCGCCGCTGTCCACCCGTCAGATGCTCATGGTGAACCTGTTCACCGACCTCTTCCCGGCCATGGCGGTGGCGGTGACCCCCAAGGAGGACGCGGCGCGGGCCGCCTCCCCCGAGGACGCGGCCGGCGGGGTGCTGGGGGAGCCGCTCGTCCGGCAGATCCGCCACCGGGCCCTGACCACCTGCCTCGGCGCGGTCACCGCCTGGCTGATCGGGCGGTTCACGCCGGGCACCGCGCGCCGCTCCGGCACGATGGCGCTGTGCGGAGTGGTCGGCACGCAGCTCGCCCAGACGCTGCTCGATCGCCGTGACAGCCCGCTGGTCCGGCTCACGGCCCTGGGCTCGGCCGCCGTCCTGGTCGCCGTGGTCCAGACGCCGGGCCCCAGCCGCCTCTTCGGCTGCACTCCGCTGGGCCCGCTCGCCTGGGCCGGCGTCGCCGTGGCCATCGCGCTGGCCCTGGCGGGTCAACGGACGTTGCCCCGCCTGGAGGAGACGGTCGTGCGCCTGCTGCCCAAGGGCCGCGACGAAGGCCCCGAGGGAGGCCCCGACGGAGGCTGAGCCGTACGGGGCGGACGCCGACCGGCCGGCCGGACGTCGCCCGTCCGGCCGGCCGAGGGACGCGCGTGGCTCAGACCGACCGGTGGTACTGGTCGGGCACGTGCACCGGGGCGTCCAGCTCGCGTGCGGCGTGGCGGGCCCAGGACGGGTTGCGCAGCAGCTCGCGGCCCACCAGCACCGCGTCCGCCTCGCCGTTGGCGATGATCTTCTCCGCCTGCCCGGTCTCGGTGATGAGCCCGACGGCGGCCACGGCCATGGGCGTCTCGGCCTTCACCCGGGCCGCGAACGGCACCTGGTAGCCCGGGCGCGTCGGAATGCGTACGGCGGGAGCGTTGCCGCCGGTGGAGACGTCGAGCAGGTCGATGCCGTGGGCGTGCAGCTCCGCCGCGAAGCGGACCGTTTCGTCGGCCGTCCAGCCGTCCGCCTCCAGCCAGTCGGTGGCGGAGATGCGGAAGAACAGCGGCTTGTCGTCCGGCCACACCGCGCGCACCGCGTCGACGACCTCCAGGGCGAAGCGCACCCGGTTCTCGTAGGAGCCGCCGTACGCGTCGGTGCGGTGGTTGGAGTGCGGCGACAGGAACTCGTGGATCAGGTAGCCGTGCGCACCGTGGAGCTCGGCGATCTCGAAACCGGCGGCGAGGGCACGGCGTGCCGCGTCGGCGAACTCGCCGACGATCCGCTGGATCTCCTCGACGGTCAGCTCGTGCGGGACCGGGTGCCCCTCGTCGAAGGCCACCGCGCTCGGGGCGAGCGGCTGCCAGCCGTGCGCCTCGGGCGCGAGCGGCGCTCCGCCCTTCCACGGCCGCTCGGTGGAGGCCTTGCGCCCGCTGTGGGCGAGCTGGACCGCGGGCACCGTACCCTGGCCGCGCAGGAAGTCCGTGATCCGCCGGAACGCCTCGACCTGGGTGTCGTTCCAGAGGCCGAGGTCGTACGGGGAGATCCGGCCCTCCGGCGAGACCGCGGTGGCCTCCACGACGATCAGGCCCGTGCCGCCGGTCGCCCTGGCCGCGTAGTGCGCGAAGTGCCAGTCGCCCGGCGCGCCCGCCGACGGGCCCTCGGGCGCCGCCGAGTACTGGCACATCGGGGGCATCCAGACCCGGTTGGGAATCGTCACGTCACGCAGGGTGTAGGGCTCGAAGAGCGCACTCACGGCGGGCTCCATTCATCACGGGGACCGGGGAACAGGCTTGTACGGTAACTCTCGTACTACGATACCTGTCAAACTACGATGGTGTTCGTAGAATGAGGCTTCGCTACGAAGTGGAGCAGCCGTGACCGCCACCGCCCCCGTTCCCCCCGCCGGCAGCCGCGATCTCCCGCATCCCGAGCGGGAGGAGATCCGTCTGGAGTACGTGCTGCACGCGCTGTCCGAGCCCGTGCGGCTGCGGATCGTGCGCGAACTCTCCGCCGAAGGCGACGAGTTGTCGTGTTCGCACTTCGACCTGCCGGTCACCAAGTCGACCACCACGCACCACTTCCGCGTCCTGCGCGAGGCCGGCGTCGTCCGCCAGGTCTACCGGGGCACGGCCAAGATGAACGGCCTGCGCCGCGACGACCTCGACCACCTCTTCCCGGGCCTGCTCGACACCCTCCTCGACGCCGCGGCCCGCCAGGCCGCACGCCTCACGAAGGGCTGAGCCGACCCGCCCGCCACGGGGTCTACGGCACCGCCGTGCGCGCCGCGGCCCGCAGCGACGCCCAGTCGGGCAGCTTGACCACGCCCCGCCCGAGCGAGGCGCCCAGGTCCGCCTCCGCGCGCTCGATGGCCTGCCAGCCCGCCCACGGCACCGGATCGAACCCCTCGGCACGCAACGCGGCGACCGCGTCGCCGGGCACCGGCACCCGTACGAGCGCGGGCGCGTCCGCCAGCAGCGACGCCACCGTCTCCTTGGCGCACGGCCGGTTGGTGCCGATGACCCCCGTCGGACCCCGCTTGATCCAGCCGGCCACGTACTCACCGGGCGCGACCGCCCCGCCGCGCAGCACACGCCCCTGCCGGTGCGGCACGGTGCCCAAGACCGCGTCGAACGGCAGCCCGTCCAGCGGCACCCCCCGATACCCCACCGACCGCAGCACCAACTGCGCCGGCACGTCCTCGTGGCGCCCCGTCCCCGCCACACCGCCGTGCCCGTCCGGCACCGTCCGCTCGAACCGCACGGCCGCCACCCGGCCGCCCCTGCCGAGCAGCGCGACCGGCCGGAGGAAGAAGCGCAGCCGGATCCGGCGGGCCGCCCCGGTCGGGGGCCGGTCCGCCCAGCCGCGCAGCACCTCCACGTTGCGGCGCTGGGCGGCCGGCAGCGCCGACGGGTCGGCGTACGCCGGGTCCGGCGCGAGTTCCGCGGGGTCGACGACGAGGTCGGTGCCGGGCAGGGAGCCCAGCTCCCGCAGCTCCTTGGTGGTGAAACGGGCCTGCGAGGGGCCGCGCCGCCCCACCATGTGGATCTCCCGCACGCCGCTCCCGGCGAGCGCGGCCAGCGCGGCCTCGGGCATGTCGGTGGGGCTCAGCTCCGCCGCGCCCCGGGCCAGCATGCGGGTGACGTCCACGGCCACGTTGCCGACGCCGACGACCACGGCGCTGCGCGCGTCCCGCAGGAAGCCGCCGTCCACGGCGTCCGGATGGGCGCTGTACCAGGACACGAACTCGGTCGCCGACCAGCAGCCCGGCAGTTCCTCGCCGGGGACGCCGAGGTGGCGGTCGGTCGCGGCGCCCACGCAGTACACCACCGCGTGGTACAGCTCCCGCAGCCGCTCGGCCGGCAGCCCGCCCGGACCGCCGATCCGCACACCGCCCAGGAACCGGACCCGCTCGTGCTCCAGGACCGCGCGCAGGCTGTTCTGGAGGGACTTGATCTTCTCGTGGTCCGGTGCGACGCCGTACCGCACCAGACCGTACGGGCACGGCAGCCGGTCGAGGACGTCGACGCACACCGAGGCGTCCTGCTGGACGAGACCCTGAGCGGTGTAGCACCCGCTCGGTCCCGAGCCGACGACGGCGACACGGAGCACGGCCGAACCCCCTGACTGCGGCACGGCCGCAGGAGAGCGCTGAGGACTCCAGCATGGCACCCGGCGGTCGGACGGGGGAGGGCGACGCAGCCGGAGAGCGGCGTGTCGGGTCCGACTTGCCCCGCCTGCCGGGTCCGGGCCGCTCCGGCTGCCGGGTCCGGGCCACTGCGCCTGCCGGGTCCGGGCCACTCCGGCTGCCGGGTCCGGGCCGCTCCGGCTGCCGGCTCCGGGCCACTGCGCCTGCCGGGTCCGGGCCCCTCCCGCTGCCAGGCCCCTCCCGCTGCCGCGCCGGGCTACTCCGGCTGCTGTGCCTGGTGGCGTCCCGTGGCGAAGAAACGGGAGACGTCCGTACCGCAGGAGCCGCCGCCCGGGCCCGGTTCTTTCGGATCCGGCGGGACGCCCAGTTCCCAGTCGAGGCGGTAGCGCTCGAACAGCTCCGCCCGCAGCAGCGGCACCGGCATCGGCGCTCCGGGGATCAGCGCAGCGTAGACGGCGCCCATCAGCAGGGCCCGCAGCATCGGGTAGTCGGCGTCCACGTCCGCCGAGCCGTGCCGGGCCACGGTGTCCCGCAGCAGATACGACAGACGCTGCTGCTCGGGGCACTGCACGAAACCCTCGGCCTGGAGGATCCCGGCCATGTGCTGGCGCATCAGCACGGGCCGGTCGCGGGCCAGGCCCAGGATCGCGTCGATGGCCCGCGCCATCCGCTCGGATCCGTCCTCGGTGCGCGGCTCGCCTTCCAGCGCCTCCTCCAGCGTGCGGTGCATGAGCCGGTGCACCGCGGACTGCACCAGCTGGCGCTTGCCGGGGAAGTAGTACGACACCAGGCCGCGCGCCGAACCCGCGCGGTCGGCGATGTCGCCGAGTGTCGTGGCGTCGTACCCGTGTTCGCCCACGAGTTCGACCGCCGCCTGGAGGAGCCGCTCCCGGGAACGCCGTCGCAACTCTTCATTGACCGAGGCGCTGCGCGGGGACATTCTGTAACTCCTGCGTTGACTGGCTGCCAGCCAACTATACTCAACGCGAGCAGGCCGGCCCCTCGGCGGGGTGTGGTCGTGCTGCCCGCCCGTCTCGGGCGACGCGGGGGATCGTCCGAGACGGGCACATCCACACCTCATCGGTTTCCTGAGGCTACTTCTCGGTGGCGGGCGCCGGCGTCCTTCCAGCGGCCGGCCTACTGCGTGCGGGCTCCGCCCGCCGGGCTCGTGCGTGCCCTGCCCGCCAGGTCGAGCACGGGCCGCAGCGCGTCCGGGCGTTCCGCGACCGGCAGGTGGTCCACGAAGTGCACCGCGCACCCCAGGGCCGCCGCACCGCCGTCGGCCGCGCGGCTGTCGCCCACCATCAGCACGTCCTCCGGCTCGGCTCCCACCGCAGCGCAGGCCCGCGCGAACAGCCGCGGATCCGGCTTCTGGATGCCGTGCTCGTACGACAGGACGTACGCGTCGACGTAGACGTCCAGGCCGTGGGCGCGGAACACCGGGCGCAGGTCCCACCCGATGTTGCTCACCACGCCCACCGCCACGCCGCGTTCGCGCAGGGTGCGCAGCACCTCGGCGGCGTCGGGGTACGGGGCCCAGGCCCGTGGCGTCATGTGCCGGTCGTAGAGCGCGTCGTACAACGCCGGGTCGGGCAGCGCCACTCGGCGGGCCATGCCGGTGTAGGCGGCACGGTGCTGTTCCGCGCTGCGGTCCCTGGTGGCCCACAGCCCGGCCAGTTCGTCCGGCACCCGGACCGGCTCGGCACCGCCCGGCAGCGCCCCCGCCTCCTCCAGCCCGCGAGCGGCCTCGGCCAACTCCCGCTCACCGAGGGGCAGATCCGCCTCGTCCAGCACCGCCCGCAGCCAGGACTCGGCGGACTCGATGCGGAAGAGGGTTCCGGAGAAGTCGAAGAGAACGGCAGTCATGCGGCTGATCATCACTCATCCCGCCCGCGACGGCCAGCGGTCGGGGACGGTACAGGCCAGCGCGACCACGGTCGCCCCGAGCAGCCACCCGCCGAGGACGTCCGAGGGCCAGTGGACGCCCAGCCAGACACGGGTCAGGCCCACACCGGCCACCGAGGCAACGGCCGGCCCCAGGGCGGCTCGCCGCACGCCGCGTCCGGCGCCGTACTGGTGGAGCAGCCGCAGGAGCAGGCCGCAGACCACCGTCGCGGTCATGGCGTGGCCCGAGGGGAAGGCGGCGTACGCGGCGGAGTCCACCGGATCGGGCCAGGACGGCCGGGGCCGGTCGACCGCGGCCTTCAGACCCTGTTGCAGCAGTGTGCCCAGCGCGCACGTGACCACGAGCCACGCCGCCGTCCACCACCGCGCCCGCCGCACGAGCCACAGCGCGACCACCGCGCACAGCAGACGCATGGTCAGTGGGTCCCACACCCAGTCCGTCAGGACGCGGCACGCGTGCGTGAGGTCCGGGGCACCGACCGCCCGGCGGTGCGCCGCCCGGGCCACGGCCCCGTCGAGAGCGGTCAGCGGGGACCACCGGAGGACGACCAGGACCAGCAGGACCGTCGAACACAGCCCCAGCGCGAAGGCCGCCCGGAGCGCGACGGTGTGTGCGGCGGGCGGACGGGGCGGAGCGGCGAGGGGTGCGGGAGGCATGACGCGATACTGGCCGCGCGACGGACGCCGAAACACCCGTACCTCCCGTGGATCGCCGGATCGCCGGATCGCCGGATCGCCGGATCAGCGGGAGCGGGCCACGGCTTCGGGGTCCGTCAGCCCAGCGCCCGCAGGCCGGGCACCAGCGTCACCAGCACCGGGACCACCGGCACGAGCGAGGCCACGGCCGTCAGCCGCACCCGGCGGGCCGCGGTGAGCCGGTCAGGCGCGGTGAGCAACCGGTGCACCCGGTGCGGCACATGGGCCTGGGGAGTGGGGCAGGGTCCGAACACGCCCCGGTCCTCGTTCAGTTCGACCAGCGCGAGAGCGGTGGTGAGCCGGCCGAAACGGCGCGAGGCCATGTCGTCGGCGGCGAGTTCCACCAGGTGGTGCATCTCGTCGCGGAACGCGGCGAACACCGGCACCTGCGGGAAACCGTCCGCCAGCGCCGCCGAGCAGTGCAGCAGCCAGTCGTGGCGGGCCCGCGCGTGACCCTGCTCGTGCGCGAGGACCGCGTCCAGCTGCCGCCCCTTCAGCCGGCGCAGTGCGGCGGTGGTGACGACCAGCCGGGGCGCCGCGCCCCGCAGCCACCAGGCCTCCGGGCGCTCGTTCTCCAGGACGACCAGCCGCTCCGCACCCGCGTCCTCGCCGGGCAGCAGAGGGGCGCGCACGAGCAGTTCGGCGCGCCGGCGCCGACGGCGCGCCCGTGCCCGTACGACCTCACGGACCAGCATCGCCGCACTCCACACCCCGCCGCAGGCGAGGGCCACCGCGGTCGTCGGCGCCCAGGCACCGGCCGCGCCCAGGGCGTACGCCTCCACCACCCCGCGCGGAGCCGTGGCGAACACGTGCCCGCGCACCTCCTGCCAGGCGGACGCGGCGCTGAGGGTCATCGACAGCGCGCAGCACAGCAGTACGGCGGCCACCACGCACTGCCACGCCCACAGGGCGACCACCGGTTCACGGTCCGGCCAGTCGGCCCGGGTGAGCAGCCGGGGCGCGACGACGGCGGTCAGCGCGCCGAGCAGCAACAGGACCGCGGGGACCATCATGCGAGCACCCTATGAGCGGACGGCCGCTCAGGGGTACGGCTCCGCGAGGCAAGTGACGCAGACCACGGCGCGGCCGGGCCCCGCGGCACGGCGTCTCACATGGTCAGCAGCATCGCCACCATCGCCATCCCCATCGACAGCCGGCAGGCCCGTGCCAGCTCCGGCCGGTCGCCCCACCCCGGGTGGCCGCCGCCCGTGGCGACGTTGCCCTGAGTGCTCTGTGTGTCCTGCCTGCCCACCGGGGCCGGTACCAGCCGGGCGCCGGTCAGCAGGACGTACCCGGCGAAGTACAGCAGCAGGACGCCGGTGACCAGGGGGACGCCCGACCCGCCGTGCGCGTGGTGGTGGGTACCGGGCGAGAGGGCCATCGACACGGACATGTAGACCATGGCGCACGCCCCCACCAGGTGGTGCAGGTGGTGGGGGCTGGTCCGCGCCCACCACAGCGCGCGCACGGCCGCCGCGCCGAAGACCCCCGCGTACAGCGGCCAGGCCCAGGCGGGCTGGGTGAACACCGCCGCGGGCACGGCCATGACGGCCATCCCGAAGCCCATCAGCGCCTCCCCGCCCGCCGCGCGGCGCTGCTCCTCGACAGGGCTGCGCATCCGCAGCAGACAGTAGGCCCCGGTCGCCGCGCACAGCGCGACGAGCAGCCAGCCGGGCGACGCCGGTCCGTGCACCCGCCCACCTCCCGCTCTCAGGTCCGGACCGCGGTTTCGGCGGCCTTCCGGTCGGTCAAGCGATGCCCGGCACAGACGGTGCGCACACGAGCGCAAGGAGGTACAGGGGGAGCGTGCACGGGAGCGCGGGTGGCGGAAGCCATTGCCCGACACTTACTTTACGAGTAAAACACCTGTTAAGCTTGTTGCCATGAGCAGTGCCACCCCCACCCCCACCCCGACCCCCACGGCCCGGTCCGTCCGGCGCCTCCCGCTCATCGACGTGCTGCGGCTCGGCCGTCCCTCCGACATCTGGTTCAAACCCGCGCTCAGCTCGGTCGTCTCCGTGGCGCCGCCGAACCTCGCACTGCTCGCCCTCGGCAGGCTCGACCTCGCCATGTACACGATGGCCGGATCGCTCTGCGCCCTCTACGCCCACAACCGCCCCTACGCCGCCCGCGCCCGGGTCCTGGCCTGGGTGGCGCTCGGCATGCTCGGCGGCCTCGCCCTCTCCCTGGTCGCCGCCTCGCTCACCCGCGACACCGTCGTCCTGGTCGCCGTGGGCGCGCTCATGGCGGCGGCGCAGAAGGCCCTGTGCGACGCGACCCGGGTGGGCCCGCCCGCCAACGTCGTCCTCACCTTCATCAGCTCCGCCTCCCTGTTCGCTCCGCAGACCCTCGGACAGATACCGGGCCACCTGGCGCTGGCCACCGCGGCGGCGGCCTGGGCATGGCTGGTCGGCATGGCACCCGGCCTGCTGCGCCCGCACGGCCCCGAACGCCGGGCCACCGCGCAGGCGCTGAACGCCGCCGCCGCGTACGCCGCCACCGGCGGCACCGGGGACGGCCACGCCCGCGCCCGCGCCGCCGCGGCGGCCGCCGTGCAGGCCGCCTGGCAGGCGCTGCCGTCGACCGGCTCCCGGTCCCGCTCCCGGCGTGCCCTGGCGCGGCTCGTCATCCGCGCCGAGGTCGCCCTCGCCGCCCCCGCCGACGCGGACCCGCAGCGGCTGCGGACCTGGGCACGTGAGCTGTGCGGCAGCGGCCCGATCCCGCACACGGGCGAGACGGCGGCGGCCACCGAGGAGATCCTCGGCCTGGACGCCGAGGCCGACGCCCCGCACCGCTCCTGGTGGAGCCGGCTGGGCCCGCTCACCCCGATCGCCGTGCGCACCGCGCTCGGCTGCGCCCTCGCCGGGTACGCCTCCCTCGCCCTGGGCATCGGGCGCCCCTATTGGGCCCTGGTCACCGCGGCCTCCCTCTACCAGGCGAACGTCACCCTGACCTGGAGCCGTGGCGTCCAGCGCGTCGTCGGCAACCTGATCGGCGTCCTCGTCTTCGCCGCGATCACCCCGCTGGCCCACACCAGCGGTGTGGCCCTCGTCCTCGCCTGCGTGGCCCTCAACTTCGGGGCCGAGGCGCTGATGGGTCGCAACTACTGGCTCGGCAGCATCTGCGTGACCCCCATGGCGCTGCTCGTCACCGAGTTCGCCGGCCGGCACCCGGCGGGCGAGCTGATGACCGAGCGGGCCGTGGACACCGTCGTCGGCGCGCTGGTCGGCTTCGTGGCCGCCGTGGCCGTCACCAACCGCCGGGCGGGGGACCGCATCGAACACGCCCTGACCGCGGTCGACCGGACCCGCGAGCGGGCCGCGCGCCTGCTCGCCGAACCGCGGCCCGAGCCGGCCGCACTGGAGTCCGCCCGCCGGAGCCTGGCCGCCGCGCTGGTCGAGCTGCGCGCCACCGTCGACGCCGCGTCCGGCGAGTGGTGGCAGCGTGCCCTGCCGCAGGAGCGGGTCGTGCTCACCGAGCAGTCCGCACACCGTACGCTCGCGGCGACGGTACGACGCCTGGGACTGCACACCCCGGCGGCGAGCACGGGCAGGACGACGGAGGACGCGCGGCCATGACGGCGAGCAACGGACGACCGGCACCCACGGAAGCGGGCCCCGGGGAGATGTCCCACGGGCCCGGCCGGGCAGTCCTCTCCGGGCCGTCCGGCAGCACGGAGCCGTCCCCGGCCGCGGCCTTGGCGCCTGCGGCGGAAGGCCCCCGCGAGGCGGCGGGCCGGGGCGCCGCCCAGGACGACACCGTCGCCGGTGTCGTCCGGCAGTGGCAGGCGGTCCACCCGGAACTGGACACCGCGCCGATGGAGATCATCGGCCGCATCAACCGGTGTTCCGCCCTCCTCCAGCAGGCGGAGGACGCGCCCCTGCGCCGGGCCGGGCTCAGCCGGCCCGAGTTCGATCTGCTCGGCGCGCTGCGGCGGACCGGGCACGAACTGACCCCGAGCGAGCTGGCCCGCGAGACCTTCTCCTCGGGAGCCGCCGTGACCAAGCGGCTCAAGCAGCTCACCGAACGCGGCCTGGTGGAGCGGCGCGGCGACACCCGTGACCGCCGCGTGGCCCATCTCCGCCTCACGGAGGCGGGCCGCGACCTCGTCGACGGTCTGCTGCCGGACCAGCTGGCCTACGAGAGGACCGTGCTCGCCGGTCTGGACGGCGCCGGACGCGGCGATCTGGCCGCGCTGCTGGGCGAACTGCTCACCCGCCTGGAGGGCCGCCCCGGCGCCGCGCGGTTCTGAGGTCCGCCGGGGTCGCGGTGTGCTCGCCCGCCGGGGCCACGGCTCCCGGCCGGCGGTCTCAGTCCTCCTCGCCGGGCTGGTAGACGCCGAAGGCCGCGCCCTGCGGGTCGCGCAGCACCGCGATGCGGGGGCCGTGCGCGACGGAGACGGGCTCCTGGAGGGTCCTGGCCCCTGCTCGGTCCGCCACCTCCGCCGTCCCGTCGACGTCCTCGACCGCGAAGTAGGGCAGCCAGTGCGGCGGCACATCGGCCGGGAAGCGCTCGTGCAGAGCGGTGACGCCGCCGAAGTCCATGCCGTGCATACCCCACTGCGTGTACCACTCCGAGGCGTTGACGCTCCAGCCGAACACGGTGGTGTAGAAGTCCCGGGCCCGCTTGACGTCGCGGGTCGCCAGCTCCACCCAGCCGAGGGCTCCGGGCCGGTTGAACACCCCGGCGCCGGCGAACTCCTTGGCCTGCCAGATCTGGAACGCCGCACCGGACGGGTCGAGCGCCACCGTCCGGCGGCCCTCGTCGAAGATGTCCATGGGGCCCCGGATCACGGTCCCGCCGGCCTCCGCCACCTTGTTCGTGGCCGCGTCGGCGTCGGCGACGGCGAACGAGACGTTCCAGGCGACCGGCTGGGTGGGCCGGTACAGCGGGCCGAGCCCGGCGACCGCCGCGTCCCCCAGGCGCACGACGGTGTAGCCGCGCAGCTCCGGCCGGGGGTCCGGCGCGTCGCAGTGCCAGCCGAACACCTCCCCGTAGAACCGCTTGGCCGCCTCCAGATCGCTGGTCCCCAGCTCCGCCCAGCAGGGGCCGCCGATCACCGGCTTGTCGAACTCCATGGCACTCCTCCGGGAAGGCTCGCCCCCACCACCTGAACGCTATCCCCGGTCACCGACGGTGGCCAGCGGGACTCGTACGGCCGGGAACGGTCAGATGCCCGGCCGGGAGCGCAGCGGGTGCTCCGCGGGGACCTCGACGAGCACGAGCGGGATGCCGTCCGGATCGGCGATCCACATCTCGATCAGCCCCCATGGTTCGCGCACCGGCGGGCGCACGATCTCGACGCCCGCGCCCCGCAGCTCCGCGTGGGCGGCGGCCAGGTCCTCGACCTGGAGCCACAGCCGGACCCCGGCGGAGTGCGGAGCCTCGGAGCGGCCCGACAGCTCCAGGAAGCCGCCTCCGAGGAAGTAGACGGTGCCGCGCTCGGCGCCCGTGCCGAACTCACGGTAGACGGGCAGCCGCAGCCGTTCGCCGTAGAAGGCGCGGGAGCGTTCGGGGTCCGTGGGCCGGATCAGCGTCCGGCTGCTGAGTACGTGCACCATGCGCGGGAGCTTAGGCCTTGTCAGGCAGGGTTTACCCTCGTTGCTGCCCGCCGCGCCCGAGACCCGAGAGGCCTTCTCCATGGACACCGCCGCCACCGCACCGGTCTTCCGCGATGCCACCGATGCCGACACCGAGGCCCTGGTGGCGCTGATCGAGTCGGCGTACCGCGGCGATGCCAGCCGCGCGGGGTGGACCACCGAGGCGGACATCCTGCACGGGCAGCGCACCGACCCCGAGGGTGTGCTGGCCGTGATCAAGGCCCCGGACAGCAGGCTGCTCACCGTCGAGCTCGACGGCCGCGTGGTCGCCTGCTGCCAGCTCGAACACCGGGGCGACCACGCCTACTTCGGCATGTTCGCGGTCAGCCCCGCCCTCCAGGGCGCGGGCCTGGGAAAGGCGATCATCGCGGAGGCGGAGCGGCAGGCCCGCCAGAGGTGGGGCGCCACCGAGATGCACATGACGGTGATCTCCGTGCGCGCGGACCTGATCGCCTGGTACGAGCGGCGCGGCTACCGCCGTACGGGAGAGACGAGCCCCTTCCCGTACGGCGACGAGCGCTTCGGCGTCCCGCAGCGCGACGACCTCGAGTTCGAGCTGCTGGTCAAGCCGCTCGCGTAGGGGCGCCGCGTCCGGGGGCCGCCGCTCACGCGGTGAAGCGGCCGGTGCGTTTGATCTCCGGGTAGTCGGTGGTGGCACCGTCCAGTTCCAGGGCGCGGACCAGCCGCAGGTGGTCCAGGGTGTTCACCACCCAGCCGATGATCCGCAGGTCCGCCGCGCGCGCGTGCTCGACGATCTCCAGCGTGAGCCTGCGGATGTCGAGCACGAGGGTGCCCGCGCCGGCCGCGGTGGCGCGCTCGACGACCTCGGTGCCGTAGTGGTCGGCGACCAGCGCGGTACGGACGCCGGGGACCAGGCGGGCGATCTCGGTGAGCGCGTCGTCGTGGAAGGACAGCACCTCCACCCGGGCGACGAGGTCGCGGCGGCGCATCACCTCGGCCAGCGCCTTCGCCGCCGCCACGTCCTTGATCTCGGCGTGCAGGGGCGTCCGTACGGCGTCCAGGACCTCCTCGAAGACGGGGACCCGCTCGCCGCGGCCCGCGTCGAGCGTGCGCAGTTCGGCGAGGGTCTTGTCGGCGACGGATCCGCTGCCGTCGGTCGTGCGGTCCACCTCGGCGTCGTGCATGACGACGAGCGCGCCGTCCTTGCTCAGGTGCAGGTCGAGTTCGATGGCGTCCAGGCCGGCCTGCTGGGCCGCCACGAACGAACGGAGGGTGTTCTCGGGCTCGACACCCATGACTCCGCGGTGACCGATGGTAAGGAAGTTCAAGGTTCAACTCGCTTCCGTCGACGGCGGCTCGGCACGCCCGCGGACCCCAAGGGACCTCGTCGTCCACGCGGCAGGGCCGCAGCCTAACGGGCCGCAGTCGGGTTGAACCCGGGCGTACACGGGGCAGTGGGGTGACGGCCGGGCGACAGCGGGGCCGTAGCCGCCGGGGTGGTCACTCCTGCGTGGGCGAGTCCCCCGGGCGTTGACCGAGAGACCGGTCCGCCGTCCGCCCGCGCTCAAAGAGGCCGGAAACCGCCCCGCCGCCCCCGCAGGCCGTGTCACCCGACTGGCCTAGGGGGAGTGGCCGCCATACGGGTGTCAGGCAGGAAAATGACCGGCGAAGAAGCGCGACGACAGGATATTTTCCCGAGGGTGCCCTTGCTGGAAGAAAGCTCATATGTATACGGTCTTCATACGCGAGCTTCTCCCGTGGAGGATGGGTCATGACGGAAATTCTTGTGCAGGTGGGTACGGAGGGGCAGGTTCCTCCGGTGAGCAGGGTGGCTGAGCACCCGGCGTGGCCCGTGCTCAAGGATGCCGTGGAGCAGATCCGGCCATGGCAGTCGAAGGACGGCTCCATCGACTTCGCGGCCGAGGGCGCGCCCTCCCGCGAGGACGCCGACGCCGCCGTGCGCCGGGTGGCCGACGCCGTCGCGGAGCTGTCCCCGCTGCTGCCGCACGACGCCGCCTACCACCAGGCGCTCGTGGCGGACCTGCGCCGCTGGTCCGACGGCGGCTTCCAGGTCCCGGACTTCCTCGACTCGCTGCTGGCCTTCCAGCCCGCCGCCCACCGCGCGGACGGCCTCCAGCACCTGGTCGTCTTCCCGATGTACACGCAGAACGGCAACCCGGACCGCAACCTGGAGGCGGTCGTGCTGCGCATGGTCTGGCCCGACTGGCTGGCCGAGCTGGAGCGCACCCGCTACGACAACCCGCTCTTCTGCGGCATCACCTTCGAGGACTTCACAGCGGGCTACGACACCAACTCCGCCGTGCTCTTCCCCGAGACCATCGCCGTGCGCGAGGCGCCGGAACGATTCTCCTGGGGCGGCATCTTCTGCGACCGCGAGGCCGCCCGCTTCCGCCGGGTGACCGCCGCCGCCGTCGACCTCCTGGGGCTGCGACTGCCTGAGGACATCGCCGCCATGGTCCACGACCAGAAGCGCTGCGAGGAGGCCTTCGTGCTGTGGGACATGGTCCACGACCGCACCCACAGCCACGGCGACCTGCCGTTCGACCCGTTCATGATCAAGCAGCGCCAGCCGTTCTGGATGTACGGCCTGGAGGAGCTGCGCTGCGACCTCACCGCCTTCAAGGAGGCCGTGAAGCTGGAGCGGGACGGCGTCTCCCAGGCCCGCGACGTGCAGTACGCGGTGCTCTTCGACCGCATGTTCCGCTTCCCGGTCACCGGCGAGCGCGTGCGCAACTACGACGGCCTCGGCGGCCAGCTGCTCTTCGCCTACCTGCACAAGAACGACGTGGTGCGCTGGACGGACAACAAGCTCGCCATCGACTGGGAGCGCGCCCCGCAGGTCACCAACCAGCTGTGCGCCGAGATCGAGAAGCTCTACCGCGACGGCATCGACCGCCCGAAGCTGGTGCACTGGTTCGCCGGGTACGAGATGGTCGCCCGCTACCTCGCCCCGCACCCCGGCTCCAAGTGGGCCAAGGGCCCCGACGCGCTGGACCTGACCCTGCCGCCGCGCAAGCTGGTCGATGACGTGCTTCCGGACGAGTTTCCGCTCAGCATGTTCTACGAGGCACTGTCCAAGAAGCTGAAGAACGTGATCGCCTCCACCAAAGGCATCACGGCCGACAGCGCCGAGCAGGTCGCCGCGTGAGCGACCGAATCCAGAACACAGCTGCTACGGAGGCGAGGAACATGGCGGGGAACGGGGCTCTCAGCGGTGCGGTGATCGCGGTGGCCGGCGCGGGCGGACCCGCCGGCCGGGCGACACTGCTCAGGCTCGCCGAGGCGGGCGCGACCGTCGTCGGGGCGGACAACGACCCGCAGCGGCTCTCCGAGGCCGTGGACGCGGCCCGCTACGCGTCCGGCGGCGCGAGCGTCACCGGGGACACCGTCGACCTGCTCGACCTCCAGTCCACCCGGGACTGGGCCTCGCACGTCGAGAAGGACTTCGGTCGCGTCGACGGCCTGGTCCACCTCGTCGGCGGCTGGCGGGGCAGCGAGACGTTCACCAAGACCAGCCTGGACGACTGGGACTTCCTGGAGCTGCTGCTCGTCAAGACCGTGCAGCACACCTCCCTGGCCTTCCACGAGGCGCTCCAGCGCAGCGACCGCGGCCGGTACGTGCTGATCAGCGCCGCGGGCGCCAGCAAGCCCACGGCAGGCAACGCCGCGTACTCCGCCGCCAAGGCGGCCGCCGAGGCCTGGACGCTGGCCATGGCGGACTACTTCCGCAAGGCCGGGAAGGCCGAGGGCGCCGAGGGGCCCACGTCGGCGGCTGCGATCCTGGTGGTGAAGGCGTTGGTGCACGACGCGATGCGCGCCGACCGGCCCAACGCGAAGTTCGCGGGTTTCACGGACGTCAAGGACCTGGCCGAGGCCATCGAAGGCGTCTGGAGCGAGCCCGCCCAGGAAGTGAACGGAAAGCGTCTGTGGCTGACCGAGCAGCCGTGAACCCTGCCAAGACCGATGCGCACCGCCACCACGACCCGCAGGTGCGCGGCTTCGCCAGCGACAACTACGCCGGCGTCCACCCGGAGGTGCTCGCCGCCCTGGCCCTGGCCAACGGCGGGCACCAGGTCTCCTACGGCGAGGACGAGTACACCGACCACCTCCAGCGGATCGTCCGCAGCCACTTCGGCGCGAGCGCCGAGGCGTTCCCGGTGTTCAACGGCACCGGCGCCAACGTCGTCGCGCTGCAGGCCGTCACCGACCGCTGGGGTGCGGTGATCTGCGCCGAGAGCGCGCACATCAACGTCGACGAGGGCGGCGCGCCCGAGCGCATGGGCGGCCTGAAGCTGCACACGGTGCCCACTGCGGACGGCAAGCTCACCCCCGAGCTGATCGACCGGCAGGCGTTCGGGTGGGAGGACGAGCACCGCGCGATGCCGCAGGTCGTCTCGATCACCCAGAGCACGGAGCTGGGCACGCTCTACACGCCCGAGGAGATCCGCGCGATCTGCGAGCACGCCCACGGCCACGGCATGAGGGTGCACCTGGACGGGTCCCGGATAGCCAACGCCGCCGCCTCCCTGGACGTCCCCATGCGGACCTTCACCAACGCGGTCGGCGTCGACATCCTCTCCCTGGGCGGGACGAAGAACGGCGCCATGTTCGGTGAGGCCGTCGTCGTCCTGAACCAGGACGCGGTGCGCCACATGAAGCACATCCGCAAGATGAGCATGCAGCTCGCCTCCAAGATGCGCTTCGTCTCGGTGCAGCTGGAGGCGCTGCTCGCCAAGGACCTGTGGCTGCGCAACGCCCGGCACGCCAACGAGATGGCCCAGCGGCTGGCCGAGGGCGTGCGGGCCGTGCACGGAGTGGAGATCTGCTACCCGGTCCAGGCCAACGGTGTCTTCGCCAAGCTGCCGCACGCGGTGAGCGAGCGCCTGCAGAAGCGGTTCCGCTTCTACTTCTGGAACGAGACCGAGGGGGTCGTGCGCTGGATGTGCTCGTACGACACCACGGAGGACGACGTGGACGCGTTCGTGGCGGCGCTGAAGGAGGAGATGGCCCGGGCCTAGCTCCAACGGGCTCTGAGTGTGCATAGTTATGCGATCATTCGGAAAGTCATTGACTGCCGAGTGATCGCATTCCTATGCTCTGCAGCCATGGAGCTGACCCAGCACACCCCTGACCTGTCCGCCTATCTGGCCGCCGACGAGGCGATCGACCACGAGCATCCCGTCGTCCGCGAGATCGCCGACCGGCTGGCCGAGGGGGTGGCCGACTCGTATGCCTATGCGCGATCCGCCTATGAGTTCGTGCGCGACACCATCCCGCACTCACAGGACTCCGGTGACCCGCGCGTCACCTGGCGGGCCTCCGACGTCCTGCTGCGGCGCACCGGCATCTGCCACGCCAAGGCCCACGCCCTCGCCGCCCTGCTGCGGGCCGAGGACATCCCCACGGCACTGTGCTACCAGCGGCTGGCCTGGGACGACGGCGCCGGATACGTGCTGCACGGCCTGGTCGCCGTACGGTTCAACGGCGCCTGGCACCGGCAGGACCCGCGCGGCAACAAGCCGGGGGTGGACGCCCGGTTCTCCCTCGCGGGGGAGCGGCTGGCCTTCGTGCCGGACCAGAAGTCGAATGAGATGGACTATCCGGTACTGTACGCTGGACCGCATCCGGCGGTTCTGAGCGCGCTGAAGGGCGCCCCCGACCGGACGGCGCTGTCCAAGGCGCTCCCCACCGAACTCTGACGTGTCAGACGGAGAGACCATGACGCTCACACTCATCGTGTCCGACGAGGTGCGCGCGCTGGCGCCCGGCTTCACCCACGTGGCCGTCGAGGCACACGACCTCGTCAACGGCCCCAGCACACAGGCCAGTGCCGCACTCCTCGACGACGCGGCCCTGCGCCTGGCCCGGCGCCTGGACGGGCGCGCCCCGCACGAGGACCCGCACATGGCCGCCTGGCGCGAGACGTACACGGCGTTCGGGTCCAAGCCGTCGCGGACGCGCAACTCGGCCGAGGCGCTGGCCAAGCGCGCCCTGTCCGACGCCGGGCTGCCCCGCATCAACGTCCTCGTCGACCTCTACAACGCGATCAGCGTCGCCCACCTGATCCCCGTCGGCGGTGAGGACCTCGACCGGATCCAGGGGTCCATGAGCCTGGTGCGCGCCGGTGGTGAGGAGGAGTTCGTGACCGTCGCGGGCGGCGAGGAGGTCGTCGAACACCCCGACGCCGGCGAAGTGGTGTGGCGCGACGAGGCGGGCGTCACCTGCCGCCGCTGGAACTGGCGCCAGGGCCCGCGCACCCGCCTCACCGAACGGACCACCTCGGGCGTCTTCCTGCTGGAGAGCCTGGCGCCGATGCCCGTGTCCGACGTCGTCCGGGCCGCGGGCGAACTCGCCGAGTTGCTGGAGAAGCTCAGCCCGGGTGCGCGGATCGCCGTACGGGAGCCGCAGCCCGCGCGCTGATCCTCAGGGGCGGCGGTACTGGTCGCTCATGGTCGGCGTGGTGTTGTGCATCGACAGGGCGTTGTAGGAGGACCGGTCCCGCTGGGCCCGGATACGGCCGGCCTGCTCGATGAGGAGACCTTCCGCGTTCTGCGTGGCGCCGTTGCGGCGGCGCAGGAGCACGACGATCAGCCACGCGGCGACGGCGCCGAACAGCCCGAACATGACGGCGAGTGAAACCATGGAGATCCCCCGTCTCCTCGCGCGCGCACCGACCGGACGGCGGCCGCGCACCGGACGCCCCCGGTGAATCGGCGGACCGTCAGTTTAGTGCACCGGGCACGCAAGGAGCCAGCGATCACGCGTCAGGTCAGTGCGCGGCGGCCGTGCGCAACTGCTCCGGAGTGGGCGCCGTGCCGCCCAGGTGCGCGGGCATCCACCAGGTGTCCTCCGGGCTCCTCGGGCGGACCGGGTAGGCGCGCTGGGCGGCCTCCAGCAGTTCCTGGACGCGCTCGCGCAGCCGGCGGGTGATGGCACCCGCGTACTGGTCGCGCGGTGCCTCGACGGCCTCGCCCACGCGGACCGTGACGGGGGTGTGGCTGCGCCTGAAGTTGCGCGGGTGCCCCTTGGTCCACAGCCGCTGCGTGCCCCAGACCGCCATCGGGATCAGCGGCACCCCCGCATCCTGCGCCAGCCGGGCGGCGCCCGACTTGAAGGCCTTGAGGGTGAAGGACTCCGAGATCGTGGCCTCGGGAAAGACCCCGATCACCTCTCCGGAGCGCAGCGAGTCCAGTGCGTGCGCGTAGGCCGCCTCGCCCTGGGAGCGGTCCACCGGGATGTGCTTCATGCCGCGCATCAGCGGTCCCGAGATCCGGTGCCGGAAGACCGACTCCTTCGCCATGAAACGCACCAGGCGCTTCTGCGGCAGGGCCGCCAGGCCGTTGAAGATGAAGTCCAGATAGCTGATGTGATTGCTCACCAGCACGGCGCCGCCCTGGCGCGGGATGTTCTCCGACCCCCGGCAGTCGATCTTGAGGTCCCACACCTTGAACATGGTGCGGGCGAAACCGATGACGGGACGGTAGACGAACTCGGCCATGGGCGGGGCGGACCCTTCTGTCTGCCAGGGAAGGGGGACTCCCGGCGGAAGTTACGCTGCCGTAGGTTTACGGCACGTCGCAGATCGTGCCCCAAGAACGGCCGGGGAGCCAGCCCGCGTGCCCGTCCCCGGCGAGATCCTCGTCACGTCACTCCGTCGGCCCGCGGGCGCCCGGGAATCCCCGCGCGCCCGCGCGCGCTGAAGCGGTGCGGGGCCGGACGACGGCGGTCGACGGCGGCGACGGCACGAAGGAACGGGAGAACAGGGATGCGCGGACAGGACGCGGGCGGACGGCTGAGCGCGGCCGAGTTGGGCCGGGGGCTGGGCGAACGCGCCACGCTGGTGCAGTTCTCCACCGCCTTCTGCGCACCCTGCCGGGCGACCCGCCGGGTCCTCGGCGAGGTGACCCGCATGGTCCCCGGCGTCGCGCACGTCGAGATCGACGCCGAGGACCGCCTGGAACTCGTGCGCGCACTGGGCGTCCTGAAGACCCCGACCGTGCTGGTCCTCGACGCGGACGGACGCATCGTGCGGCGCGCCACCGGACAGCCCCGCACCGCGGACGTCATCGCGGCGCTGGGCGAGGCGGTGTGAGGACCGCCTGCGGGACCGTGAGGCATGTCCCATGTTCCGGGACCCACTTGACTGCACCCGCCACCTATCGTCAGCCTGACCGTATGCCTCGGGAACTCCTTCTCTCCGGGCGGGAACTCCAGGGGTCGGCACTTCTCGACTTCTCGCCCGCGCCGTGAGCGCGCGCTGTCCGGGCTGTTGAGCAGCCACGGTTCCCGCGCGTCCCACCAGCAGAAGGACAGCTCCATGACGGCCCCGTCCGACCTCGTCGCCCCCACCTCCTTCCAGCCCGCCTCTCCCGGGCTGCTGCGCTCCGTCTTCCGGCGGCACGCGGCGGGCGTGGCGGTGATCACCGCGCGCGGTGCGCGGGGGCCGGTCGGCTTCACCGCCACGTCCCTGACCTCCGTCTGCGCCGAGCCCCCGATGATCTCCTTCGGTGTCGGGACGGGCGCCTCCAGCTGGCCGGCGATCTCGCGGACCGAGTATCTGGGCGTCCACATACTCGGCGAGCACCAGGAGGAACTGGCCGCCACGTTCGCCCGCAGCGGCGCCGACCGCTTCGCGGCGCCCACCGCCTGGCGCGACGGCCCGCAGGGTGTGCCGCTGCTCGACGGGGTGCTCGCGTGGCTGGTCTGCCGGGTCGTGGCCCGGGTCCCGGCGGGCGACCACCGCATCGTCGTCGCCGAGGCCGTCGGCGGCGACTCCACGGGCGCCGGGCGTCCCCTGCTCTACCACGAGGGCCGTTTCAACGCCCTGCGCGACTGAGTCACGGGCCGCTTCGGCCCCCCTCGGCGGCCCTCGCCCCGCCCTCTCTGCGGAACCGTCGAATTCCGGTTACGCTGCGTTGCGAAGGTCACAGTTCAAAGCGCTTGCTTAGCGGTAAGGAACTGGGTGTACTGACGAGTAATATTTCGGCCGGAGCGCGGGGTCGCCCCGACCGGGATCGGCCGCTTCAGGCGCCTATGCTGCCTGCAAGAAGGCAGCCCAGAAATGACGATGCAGTAGGAGAGCCGGCGTGAGCTTGAGGATCGTTGTCACTGTGAAGTACGTGCCCGACGCCACTGGCGACCGGCACTTCGCCGATGACCTGACCGTCGACCGGGACGACGTGGACGGTCTGCTCTCCGAGCTGGACGAGTATGCCGTGGAGCAGGCCCTCCAGATCGCGGAGAACGCCGACGACGCCGAGGTCACCGTGCTGACCGTGGGCCCGGAGGACGCGAAGGACGCACTGCGCAAGGCGCTGTCGATGGGCGCGGACAAGGCGGTCCACGTCGAGGACGACGACCTGCACGGAACCGACGCCATCGGGACCTCGCTGGTGCTGGCCAAGGCGGTGGAGAAGGCCGGCTACGACCTGGTGATCTCGGGCATGGCCTCCACCGACGGCACGATGGGCGTGGTGCCGGCGCTGCTGGCCGAGCGCCTGGGCGTTCCGCAGGTGACGCTGCTGTCCGAGGTCTCGGTCGAGGACGGGACCGTGAAGGGCCGCCGTGACGGTGACACGGCCTCGGAGCAGCTCGAAGCGGCGCTGCCGGCGGTGGTGTCGGTGACCGACCAGTCGGGCGAGGCGCGTTACCCCTCCTTCAAGGGGATCATGGCGGCGAAGAAGAAGCCGGTCGAGTCCTGGGACCTGTCGGACCTCGGCATCGAGGCCGACGAGGTCGGCTCGGCGGGCGCGTACACGGTGGTGGAGTCGGCGGCGGAGCGCCCCGCGCGGACCGCGGGCAAGATCGTCAAGGACGAGGGCGAGGGCGGCAGGCAGCTCGCCGAGTTCCTCGCGGGCCAGAAGTTCATCTGAGCCCGGTCTCCGCTGTCCCCTTCCTCATACGTCGCAAGCAGGAGAGAAGAAGTCCCATGGCTGAAGTCCTCGTCTACGTCGATCACGTGGACGGTGCCGTCCGCAAGCCCACCCTGGAGCTGCTGACCCTGGCCCGCCGTATCGGCGAGCCGGTCGCCGTCGCCCTCGGGGCCGGCGCCGCCGACACCGCCGCCGCCCTCGCCGAGCACGGCGCGACCCGCGTCCTGACCGACGAGGCCGCCGAGTACACCGAGTACCTGGTGGTCCCGAAGGTGGACGCGCTGCAGGCCGCCGTCGCGCAGGTCTCCCCGGCCGCCG
Organism: Streptomyces sp. NPDC021356; assembly: GCF_040641015.1. Lineage (NCBI taxonomy): Bacteria > Bacillati > Actinomycetota > Actinomycetes > Kitasatosporales > Streptomycetaceae > Streptomyces > Streptomyces sp. NPDC021356. The sequence continues at coordinate 247,555 of NZ_JBFACU010000012.1, forward strand.
TCCTGGTCCCCTCCTCCACGGAGGGCAAGGAGATCGCCGCCCGCCTGGCGCTGCGCATCGGTTCGGGCGTCATCACCGACGCCATCGACCTGGAGGCCGGTGCCGAGGGTCCGGTGGCCACCCAGTCGGTGTTCGCCGCCTCCTACACCACCAAGTCCCGCGTGTCCAAGGGCACCCCGGTCATCACGGTCAAGCCCAACAGCGCCGCCGTGGAGGCCGCCCCGGCCGCCGGTGCGGTCGAGGCCCTGGAGGTGTCCTTCTCCGAGAAGGCCACCGGGACGAAGGTCACCGCCCGCACCCCGCGTGAGTCGACGGGCCGCCCCGAGCTGACCGAGGCCGCGATCGTCGTCTCCGGCGGCCGCGGCGTGAACGGCGCGGAGAACTTCGCGATCATCGAGGCGCTGGCCGACTCCCTCGGCGCGGCCGTGGGCGCCTCGCGCGCCGCGGTCGACGCGGGCTGGTACCCGCACACCAACCAGGTCGGCCAGACCGGCAAGTCCGTCTCGCCGCAGCTGTACATCGCCAACGGCATCTCCGGCGCCATCCAGCACCGGGCCGGCATGCAGACGTCGAAGACGATCGTCGCGGTCAACAAGGACCCCGAGGCCCCCATCTTCGACCTCGTCGACTACGGCGTCGTCGGCGACCTCTTCGAGGTCGTCCCCCAGCTCACCGACGAGATCAAGACCCGCAAGGGCTGATCCTGCGGGCCCTTGCGGGCCGCATCGGGCCAGGCCCCCGTGACCGTCACCGGTCGCGGGGGCCGCGGCTTGTCCGGCTTGTCCGGGATCCGGCGACGGCTCAGGCTGCGGACAGGTGTTGACCGGCGGGAAGCTCCACGGATAGCTTCGTAGTGCGGATTATTGATTCCGCACAACGGAAAATAGGAGGGTGTGGAATGGGTCAGGGCCAGCAGGAGACGGTGGCGACGAGCCTTGCGGGCGCCGTCAGCGAGGAGATCAGTGCCTCCCTCGCGCCGGTCGACGCCGAGCTGGAGCGCTGCTACCCGGGCGATCCGGGGTCCCGCCAGCCCGTCCACACCGTGTACGTCCCCGGTGACGCCTTCGCCGCCGACACCCTCCGCTCCTGGGGCGACCAGGCGCTCGCCGCCCTCGACGAACACGCCCCGGACGCCGCGTCGTTCGCCGCCGTCCTCGGCCTGAGCGACGAATTCGCCGAGCCGGTGTACTCCCGCGTCCGCGCCAAGCTGGAACGCGAACCGATCGAAGACCTCCGCATCGACTTCGAGGACGGCTACGGCCCCCGTCCCGACGCCGAGGAGGACCAGGCAGCCGCCCGCGCGGCCCGGCTGGTGGCCGAGGCGTACGCCAAGGGCACGGCCGCGCCCTACATGGGCATCCGCATGAAGTGCATGGAAGCGCCGGTCCGCGACCGGGGCATCCGCACCCTCGACGTCTTCCTCAGCGGTCTGGTGCGGGCCGGCGGACTGCCCGACGGGCTGGTCCTGACGCTGCCGAAGGTGACGTACCCCGAGCAGGTCACCGCCATGGTGCGGCTCCTGGAGGCCTTCGAGAAGGCCCACGGGCTGGACGCCGGCCGGCTCGGCTTCGAGATCCAGATCGAGACCAGCCAGTCCATCCTGGCCTCCGACGGCACCGCCGCCGTCGCCCGGATGATCCAGGCCGCCGAGGGCCGCGCCACCGGCCTGCACTACGGCACCTTCGACTACAGCGCCTGCCTCGGCGTATCCGCCGCCTACCAGGCCAGCGACCACCCGGCCGCCGACCACGCCAAGGCCGTCATGCAGGTCGCCGCGGCCGGCACCGGCGTACGCGTCTCGGACGGTTCCACCAACGTCCTGCCGGTGGGGCCCACCGAGAAGGTCCACGACGCCTGGCGCCTGCACTACGGCCTCACCCGCCGCGCCCTGGCCCGCGCCTACTACCAGGGCTGGGACATGCACCCCGGTCACATCCCGACCCGGTACGCCGCCGTGTTCGCCTTCTACCGCGAGGGCTTCGAGCAGGCGGCGGGCCGCCTCGCCCGGTACGCCAACCGGGCCGGCGGCGACGTGATGGACGAGCCCGCCACGGCCAAGGCGCTCAGCAACTACCTGCTGCGCGGCCTGGACTGCGGGGCCCTCGACATCGCCGAGGTGGCCCGTCTCACCGGCCTGACCCGCGCCGACCTGGAGGGCTTCGCCGCTCCGCGCCGCGGCGACCTCACGGCGTCCGCGCAGTAGCCCCCCGGGCGCCCGCCCGGCCCGCTTCCGAAGCGGGCCGCGCGGCGCCGCGGAGTCCACGAGGCCTGGCCACGCGGCGGCTCACGCCGAGGGCGGCAGTTCGCCCGAACCGCGCTGGACGAGCCGGGTGGGCAGTTCGATGCGCTCGGGGGCCAGCAGAGCGCCGTCCAGCTGGCGGAAGAGCCGCTCGGCGGCGGTGCGGCCGAGGGCCGCCGCGTCCTGGGCGACCACGGTGACACCCGGCTGGAGCAGGTCGGCGAGTTCGATGTCGTCGAAGCCGACGAGGGCGACCGGCCGGGACAGCGCGGCCAGGACGCGGATCACGGTGACCGTCACCCGGTTGTTGCCCGTGAAGACTGCGGTGACCGGCTCCGGACCGGACAGCATCTCCTCGGCCGCCCGGCGCACCCGCTCCGGGTCGGTGACACCCAGCGACATCCAGGCGTCCTGGACGGTTGTCCCCGCGTCCTCCATCGCCGCCCGGTAGCCGCGCAGGCGTTCGGCCGCGGTGTGGATGCGGGGCATGTCGCCGATGAAGCCGATCCGGCGGTGGCCGTGGGCGATCAGGTGCGCGACGCCGTCGCGGGCGCCGCCGAAGTTGTCCGAGAGGACGACGTCGGCGTCGATCCGCCCGGCCGGGCGGTCCACGAACACGGTCGCCACGCCCGCCCTGATCTCCGGTTCGAGGTACCGGTGGTCGTCGCCGGCCGGGATGATGACCAGCCCGTCCACCCGCCGCGCGCACAGCGCCAGGGCCAGCTCCTGCTCGCGGTCCGGGTCCTCCGCGCTGGAGCCGTTGATCAGCAGGGCTCCGTGCGCCCGGGCGACCTCCTCCACGGCGCGGCTGAGCGGACCGTAGAACGGGTCGGCCAGGTCCTCCAGGACGAGGCCGATGCTCGCCGTACGGCCCTTGCGCAGCACCCGCGCGCTGTCGTTGCGGCGGAAGCCGAGCGCCTCGATGGCCTCCTGGACACGCCGCTCGGTGTCGGGGGTGACGCCGGGCTCGCCGTTGACCACGCGCGAGACGGTCTTGAGGCCCACGCCGGCCCGGGCCGCCACGTCCTTCATGGTCGGACGATTGCCGTAGCGTGTCCCGGACGCGCGGTCGGCGGGGCGGTCTTCTCGGCGGGCGGTCTCTGGCACGATGCGGCGTCCTGTTCCTTGTCGTCCGCAGGGGCTGTGTGGGGTCCCTGGATGCGTATGAGGATGTGGCGTCGAGCATAGAGCCTGGACAACGTTGTCATACCCGCGAGAGACTGTCCACCGCATACTCGGTCCGCGCTCCCGACGCGAGGCCGGGCTGCGCCCACCTCTTGGTTCTTTCATGGTTGACGGGGAGATCTGACTCTGATGCACACCGACCTCGTGGCCGCGCTCGACATCGGCGGCACCAAGATCGCCGGCGCGCTGGTGGACGGCCACGGCAGCATCCTGGTGCGCGCCCAGCGCGCCACTCCCGCGCAGGAGGACGGCGGCACCGTCATGCGGGCCGTGGAGGACGTGCTCGGCGAGCTGAGCACGTCGGAGCTGTGGGGACGGGCCACGGCACTGGGCATCGGCAGCGCGGGCCCGGTGGACGCCTCCGCCGGCACGGTCAGCCCGGTCAACGTGCCCGGCTGGCGCGGCTACCCGCTGGTGGAGCGGGCCCGGGCCGCGGCGGGCGGGCTGCCCGTGGAACTGATCGGCGACGGCGTGGCCATCACGGCGGCGGAGCACTGGCAGGGCGCCGCCCGCGGGCACGACAACGCGCTGTGCATGGTGGTCTCCACCGGAGTGGGCGGCGGCCTGGTCCTCGGGGGCCGGCTGCACCCGGGCCCGACGGGCAACGCGGGCCACATCGGCCACATCAGCGTCGACCTGGACGGGGACCCGTGCCCGTGCGGGTCGCGCGGCTGCGTGGAGCGCATCGCCAGCGGCCCGAACATCGCCCGCCGAGCGCTGGAGAACGGCTGGCGGCCGGGCTCCGACGGCGACGCCACGGCCGCCGCGGTCGCCGCCGCGGCCCGCGCCGGGGACCCGGTCGCCGTGGCCTCCTTCGAGCGCGCCGCCCGGGCCCTGGCCGCGGGCATCGCGGCGACGGCGACCCTGGTCGAGATCGACATCGCGGTGATCGGCGGGGGAGTGGGCAAGGCGGGGAACGTGCTGTTCGACCCGCTGTGCAAGGCCCTGGCCGACTACGCGACCCTCTCCTTCGTCCGGCGCCTGACGGTCGTCCCGGCGCAGATGGGCACGGACGCCGGGCTGGTGGGGGCCGCCGCGGCGGCGCTCACCGCCCGGACGAAGGCCGCCGCGGCCGGAGTCTGACCGGCGGGCGGGCGGGCGGCCGGGACGGAGTCGCGGGAGCGAAGGGGGCCGGGCGACGCGTCGCCCGGCCCCCTTCACCGCCTGGTGCGGAGCATCACCGGTTCAGCACGTCAGCCGGGCGTCCGCCCAGTCGGCGTGGTCGGAGTCGGTGTTGTCGCCGCCGTTGGTGACGACGAGCCGGACGACCTGGGCGCCGGTGACGTCGGCGCTGATCGGCTGGGCGGCCATCGCGTTGGTGAGGACGCCGGTCGAGGCGACCTTGGTGCCGTCCGCCCAGATCTCGAAGGAGACGGTGCCCTTGGCGCCCTTCTCGTCGTCGACGCCCACGTCCGCGGATACCTTCGTGCAGGCCTTCCCCGTGTAGTACGTGACCTCGCTCGGCGCGTGGGTGCCGAGCCCCTTGGCGTACACGACCCCGCCGACGGTGATCGGGCGGCCGTCGCCCGCGGCGCTCTCCCCGTTGCTGGTGTCGCGTTCCACGGGGCCGTAGCCGTTGGTGGCGGACATCCACGGGAGGTCACCGAGGTACGACGTCCCGGCGGGCGGCGGCACCACCACCGACGCCGTGACCGTCGTCGTGTTCGTGGCGCGGACCTTGGCGGGGGAGCCGTAGCTCGTCCTGAGCGTCAGGTCGTACGACCCGGTCGGCGTCCCCTTCGGTGCCGTGACCGCCCACCGTGTGGTCAGGGTGGTGCCGGTGGGGACGGCGTGGGCGCGGGGGGCGGAGCGGGCCCGCACCGTCCAGCCCTCAGGGCCGGTCAGCGACACGGAGACGTCGTGGGCCGAGGTGCGGCCCAGGTCGGTCACCGTGCTCGTCAGCGCGGCGGGCCTGCCCGCCACGACCAGGGGCGCGCTGTCGGCGGCGAGTTCGACAGCGGGCGGGTTCTTGCTCCAGTGCCGGTCGGGTGAGACCCGTACGAGCACCGTGCCGTGGGCCGGTACGGTCGCGGAGACCGCGCCCGCGGTGTTGTAGTTCCGGTGCTGCCACAGGTCGCGCAGCGTGTAGGCCGGGGCCTGCGGCAGGCCGACCGCCCGGGCGGTGGTGGCGATGTGCTGCGGGGTGTCCGTCTCGTTGAACAGCGCCACCGCGCGGCTGCCGTCCTTCATCTGCTTGGCGACGACCCAGCGGCCGCCCTCGGAGGAGACGACGGTGCCCTGCTTGCCCAGCGGGTCCTGGTCGACGGCGATGACGTCCTTGTTGGCCAGGATGCCGAGCGTGGCGGGGGACGCCTTGCGCAGGTCGGACCCGATGAGCAGGGGCGCGGCCATGACCGACCACATCGAGAAGTGGGTGCGGTACTCCGTGTCCGTCATGCCGCCGTTGCCGACCTCCAGCATGTCGGGGTCGTTCCAGTGGCCTGGGCCGGCGTACGGGGCCAGGGGCAGGTTCTTCTTCAGGATCGACAGCATCGAGGACCACTTGTCCTGGATGTCGTGGGTCGTGCGCCACAGCTGGCCCACGCCGGAGGCCCACTCCCAGGGCTTGTTGTCGCCCCATTCGCAGATGCTGTAGACGATGGGACGGCCGGTCCTGCCGGTGGCGTCCCGCAGGGCGTCGCGCATGGTGACGTAGCGCTGCCGGGCGTCTGCGCCCTGGTTGTTGCAGTTGTCGTACTTGAGGTAGTCGATGCCCCACTCGGCGAACTGGCGGGCGTCGTTCTCCTCGTGGCCGAGCGCGCCCGGGAAGCCGGTGCTGCTGCACGTCTTGGTGCCCGCGCTGGTGTAGATGCCGAGCTTGAGGCCCTTGGCGTGCACGTAGTCCGCCACGGCTTCGATGCCGTGCGGGAAGCGGACCGGATCGGGGACGAGCCGGCCGTTCGCGTCGCGGGCGGGCAGGGCCCAGCAGTCGTCCAGGTTGACGTACTGGTAGCCGGCGTCCTTCAGGCCCTTCTCGATGAACAGGTCGGCGATGCCCTCGACCATGGATTCGTTGAACTCGGGGCCGCAGTGGGTGGAGTTCCAGTTGTTGAAGCCCATCGGCGGGGTGAGGGCGAGTCCTCGGGCCTCGGTCGGGGCGGAGCGCTGTTCCCGGGCCACGGCGACCGAGGGGGCCGCTGTCCCGAGGGCGAGCAGCGAGACGGCCAGTACTCCGACGACTCTTCGACGGGAGGTGCGTGTGTGCGGGTGACGCATCTGAACGTTCCTCCGAACTCCCGAAAGGTGGGATGACTTCATGTCCGCGTCATCGTGTGCGTTTACGGTAGGACCTGTCGGACTCTGTCGGAAGGGAGCGCCACGCTTGTTCAGCGGTTGTTCGATATGCCGTCACGGCCCTGGCTCACGCGAGCGTGACCAACGGCGCCGTCCACCGTTGAGCAGGCATGAAGAAGCGCAGCATGCTCGCCCTCGCCTCCCTCGCCACCGGCTTCGTCGTGGCCGCCATCACTCCTTCGCACGCCGCTGACCACGACGCGCTCGGCGGCCTGGGCGTGAAGGACACCGTGGGCGCCGTGGACCACCTCGTCAGCCACGACAGCCTGGCCGTGGACGACGACGCCCTGGGGCAGGACGGCTGAGACGGCGGACCGGGCGGGACCGCGCCGCCCCCGGCGCTATCCCGTGCCGCCCTCAACTGGGCCTGGTTTCCGTGGCAGGGTGAAGCGGGCAAGCCACAGGGGGCCAACAGAAGAGGGGGACCAGTGACCGTCGTCTGGATCAACGGCACGTTCGGTGCGGGAAAGTCCACCACCGCACGGGAACTGATCGACCTGATCCCGCACAGCACGCTCTTCGACCCGGAGATCATCGGCGGCCTTCTCACGCACCACCTCCTGCCGCCCAAGCACCTCGCCGAGGTCGGCGACTTCCAGGACCTGCCGATCTGGCGGCGCCTGGTGATCGACACGGCCGCCGCCATGCTCGCCGAACTGGGCGGCACCCTGGTCGTCCCGATGACCCTGCTCCGCCAGGACTACCGCGACGAGATCTTCGGCGGCCTCGCCGCCCGGCGCATCGATGTGCGGCATCTGCTCCTCGCCCCGGCGGAAACGATCCTGCGGGAACGGATGGCGAGCCGCGAGATCCCGCCCGGCCTTCCCGACGGCGACCTGCGAATACGCCAGTGGGCCTACGACCACATCGAGCCCTACCGCACCGCCCTGGCCACCTGGCTCACCGCCGACGCCCACCTCGTCGACACCAGCTCCCTCACCCCGTACGAGACGGCCGTCCGCATCGCCGAGGCCGTCGGCGACGGCACCGCGACGCCCTGCGAGATCGTGCAGACGCCCGAACCCACCTCCGAGACCGTCGCCTCCGGGGTGCTCCTCTTCGACGAACGGGACCGGGTGCTGCTCGTCGACCCCACCTACAAACCCGGCTGGGAGTTCCCCGGAGGCGTCGTCGAGCCCGGCGAGGCCCCGGCCCGCGCCGGGATGCGCGAGGTCGCCGAGGAGACCGGGATACGGATGGAGGAGGTCCCCCGGCTGCTCGTCGTCGACTGGGAACGCCCCGCGCCCCCCGGCTTCGGCGGGCTGCGCCTCCTCTTCGACGGCGGCCGGCTCGACTCCGCCACGGCCGGCCGGCTGCTGCTGCCCGGTCCCGAACTGCGCGACTGCCGCTTCGTCACCGAGCGGGAGGCCGCCGGGCTGCTGCCGCCGGTCCGCTACGAACGGCTGCGCTGGGCGCTGCGCGCCCGGGAACGGGGGGCGGCGGTCTACCTGGAGGCGGGCGTGCCGGTGGGGTGACCGGCCACGCGAGTGGACCGGCGCGCGGCCGGGGTACGGGGCGCGGCCGGGGCATGCGGCGCGCCACGGGGGAAGGGGTCCCGTCGTCCCGGGCCGGTAGTCCAGTCCCGCTCGGCAGGTCCGGTTCCGGCCGGTAGGACAGGCAGGCTCCGCGGGAACGGACGGGCCGCTTCTCGGAGTTCGTCCGGGGGTCCGGGAGCCGCGCCGGGTCCCGGACCCTCAGGCGGGCGTCCGGTACCCGTCCGCGGAGCGGCGGAGCGTCTCCCCTGCCCTCTCGGTCACCGGAGCGCCGTGGCCGAAGCAGGCGACGTCCGTGTCCAGCGCGGCCAGGCGCCGGAAAGAGGCGACGGCCCGGTCCCGGTCGGTGTTGAACACGCCCAGGACGACCGAGCCGTCCACCGGGGAGGCGGCGACCGCGTCCCCCGTGAACAGGACGCCGTGCCGCGGGAGATGCAGACTGATGCTGCCGTCGGTGTGGCCCGGGGCCGGGACGACGTGGGCGCCGCCGCCGAAGTCGAGGACATCGGTGCCGGACAGCTCGGTGAGCCGTGGCGGGCGGACCGGCTCACCCTGCGGGAGCTGGGCGAGGGCCGCCGCGTGCAGGGGGCGCTCCCAGTCCTGGTAGACCGGCGGGACAGCGGGCGCCTCGCCCCTGACGACCGGCGCGTCCAGGCGGTGGGCCAGTACCTCGGCGCCGTACGGACCGGCCAGTTCACCCGCCCCGCCCATGTGGTCCTCGTGGAAGTGGGTGAGCACGATCCGCCGCAGCTCGGCGGGGTCGCGTCCCAGGGACCTGATCGCTGCGGCGATCGGCGTGCCGGCGCCCAGCGGTCCGGCGTCGACCAGCGTCAGCCCGTCGTCGTCGGACCACAGGTAGGCCTGGCCCACGGGGAAGCGCAGCAGATGCAACCGGGGGAGGATCTCCACGACGTCCATGGGACGACCGTAGGGAGGACCCCCGCCCCGGGGCGAGGGTCCTCTGCTGTCGGCAGAGCGGACGACGTCTTGCGGGCGCTTTCGGGCTCAGCCCGCGTAGTTGAGCAGGAACAGGGCCTCGGCGACCGACAGGCGCTCGAGTTCCTTCGGGGAGACGCTCTCGTTCACCGCGTGGATCTGCGCCTCGGGCTCGCTCAGGCCGATGAGCAGGATCTCGGCCTGCGGGTACAGCGCGGCGAGGGTGTTGCACAGCGGGATGGAGCCGCCCTGGCCGGCGTACTGCAACTCCTCGCCGGGGTAGGCGACCGCCATGGCGTCGGCCATCGCCTGGTAGGCGGGGCTGGTGGTGTCGGCGCGGAAGGCCTGGCCCTGGCCGATCTGCTCGGTGCTCACCCGGGCGCCCCACGGCGTGTGCGCCTCCAGGTGGGCCTGGAGCAGCTTGGTCGCCTCGGTGGCGTCGACGCCCGGCGGCACCCGCAGGCTCACCAGCGCGCGGGCCCCGGCCTGCACGGACGGGGTGGCGCCGACCACGGGCGGGCAGTCGATGCCGAGGACCGTGACGGCCGGGCGGGCCCAGACGCGGTCGGCGACGGCGCCCGAACCGATCAGGTCCACCCCGTCCAGCACCTTGGCGTCCTTGCGGAACTGCGTCTCGTCGTACGCCAGACCGTCCCACACCGAGTCGGCGGCGAGGCCGTCCACGGTCGTCGAGCCGTCCTCGGCGCGCAGCGAGTCCAGGACGCGGATGAGGGCGGCGAGCGCGTCGGGAGCCGCGCCGCCGAACTGGCCGGAGTGCAGGTTGCCCTCAAGGGTGTCGACCTGGACGCGGACCAGGGTCATGCCGCGCAGGGTGCTGGTGACGGTGGGCAGACCGACGCGGAAGTTGCCGGTGTCACCGATCACGATGGTGTCGGCCGCCAGCAGCTGCGGGTGCTGCTCGGCGTAGCGCTCCAGCCCGCCGGTGCCCTGCTCCTCCGAGCCCTCGGCGATCACCTTGACGTGGACGGGTATGCCGCCGTTCGCCTTCAGGGCGCGCAGCGCGAGCAGGTGCATGATGACCCCGCCCTTGCAGTCGGCGGCGCCGCGCCCGTACCAGCGGCCGTCGCGCTCGGTCAGCTCGAAGGGCGGCGTGGCCCACGCGGCCTCGTCCAGCGGCGGCTGCACGTCGTAGTGGGCGTACAGCAGCACGGTCTTGGCGCCCTCGGGGCCGGGCAGGTAGCCGTACACCGACTGCGTGCCGTCCGGGGTGTCGAGCAGGGCCACGTCGGTGAAGCCCTCGGCGCGCAGCGCGTCGGCGATCCAGTTCGCCGCGCCCTCGCTCTCGCTCCTCGGATACTGGTCGAAGTCCGCCACCGACTTGAAGGCCACCAGCTCGGCCAGCTCCGCCCTGGCGCCGGGCAGCAGGGAGGCGACGGTCTCGGCGACCGGATGCGACGACATGGGCACGCTCCTTGTGGGTGCGACAGTGCACTCGTGAGCACCTTGTCGGTGCTCTGTGAGCACTTCTGTGTTCCGGATGATCGTGTCAGCGCGGGCGCGTCCTCGTGGGCGGGGCGCGTCCGTTGCCGATCCTCCCACAGCGGACCGCACCGGAAGCCGCCGTAGGATGCCAGGGACAGCAGCGGCAGCCGGGTTGATCTGGAGCGGTAGACCATCGTGAGCAGCGAGAACTCTTCGGCGGACGACGTGCAGCAGGTGTGGGACGTCGTCGTGGTGGGCGCGGGACCCGCGGGGGCCTCGGCCGCCTACGCGGCGGCGGTCGCGGGGCGGCGCGTGCTGCTGCTGGAGAAGGCGGAACTGCCACGGTACAAAACGTGCGGCGGCGGGATCATCGGTCCCTCGCGCGACTCGTTGCCGCCCGGGTTCGACCTTCCGCTGAAGGACCGGGTGCACGCGGTGACGTTCTCCCACAACGGCCGCTTCGTCCGCACCCGGCGCTCCAAGCAGATGCTGTTCGGGCTGATCAACCGGCCCGAGTTCGACCAGCAGCTCGTCGAGCACGCGCAGAAGGCGGGTGCCGAGCTGCGCACCGGCGCCACCGTGTCCAGGGTCGAGCAGCACGGCTCGGCGGTGCCGGACCGGCGGACGGTCGCCGTGGTGCTCCAGGGCGGCGAGACGGTCCTGGCCCGCGCGGTGGTCGGCGCCGACGGCAGCGCCAGCCGCATAGGGGCCCACGTCGGGGTCAAGCTCGACCAGGTGGACCTCGGCCTGGAGGCGGAGATCCCGGTCCCCGAGACCGTGGCCGCGGACTGGCGCGGGCGCGTCCTGATCGACTGGGGTCCCATGCCGGGCAGTTACGGCTGGGTGTTCCCCAAGGACGACACGCTGACGGTCGGGGTGATCTCGGCCCGCGGCGAAGGCGCCGCGACCAAGCGGTACCTGGAGGACTTCATCGCCCGGCTGGGCCTCGCCGGCTTCGAACCGAGCGTCTCCTCCGGGCACCTGACCCGCTGCCGCGCCGACGACTCGCCGCTCTCGCGCGGACGCGTGCTGGTGTGCGGGGACGCGGCGGGGATGCTGGAGCCGTGGACGCGCGAGGGCATCTCCTTCGCGCTCAGGTCCGGACGGCTCGCGGGTGAGTGGGCGGTGCGGATCGCCGAGGCGCACGACGCGGTGGACGCGCGGCGCCAGGCCCTGAACTACGCGTTCGCCATCAAGGCGGGGCTGGGCGTCGAGATGGCCGTCGGCAAGCGGATGCTGGCGGCCTTCGAGCGCCGCCCCGGCCTCTTCCACGCCGCCCTGACGGGCTTCCGTCCGGCCTGGAAGGCGTTCAGGGACATCACCCAGGGCTCGACGACACTGGGCGAGCTGGTCCGCAACCATCCGGTCGCCCAGCGCGCCCTGAGCATGATGGACCGCCGGCCCGCGGCGGCCGACGCGCCCGCTGCCCAGGAGGCCGAGGACGACGCGGAGGAGACGGCGGTCGGCCCGCGCCCCTGACGTCCGTGAACTTCGTCAGGCCCGCGACTTCCGTCCCGGACCGGGGTGCGCAAGGCCGTACGGCCCGGAGCGGGGCCCGTACGGCCGGGCGCGGGCCGCAGAGCCGCGCGGGGGGCCGGAGGGCTCGGTGGGGTGTGGCCGCTCCCCGCGGTCGCCGGGCCGGCGCCGTGGGGACCGTAGCCGCCCTGGCCGTTTCGGGCGAGCGGGTGCCGTGCGCGGTCGTCGCGACGGCGGCCGTCCGGCCGCGGCCCTGGAGGGCGGCGTACTTCCCGGGGAGTACGGGTGATCACCCCGCTCGGCTGACGCGTCCGGCGGTACGCGCCCTCTAGCGTGGCGGGCATGGACGAGCAGCGGGTGCACGGGGGCGGGCCGCCGCAGTGGTGGCGGCAGGGGCCCCCGTGGTGGCACCGCGGCGACGGGCAGGAGCGGCCCGGCGCCCGCCGGTCCTGGCCCTGGCCCTGGCCCTCCACCCTGCTCTTCACCGCCTTCGTCCTCGTCGGCACCCACTTCTCGGCCCACGCCCAGCAGGGCCACCGCGAGGCCCTGGACGGGTACGCCTACGCCCTGGTGACCGTGGCGGCCGGGCTGCTGCTGTGGCGCAGGCGGTTCCCGGCGTCCGTCGCGTACGGGACGGCGGCGGCGACCCTGGCTTACCTGGCCGCGGGTTATCCGTACGGTCCGGTGTTCCTGGCCGTCGTCGTCAGCTGTTTCAGCGCCGTCGTCGCCGGGCGGCGCCGGGCCGCCTGGGCGTCCGTGGGGCTGCTGTGGGCCGGGCACGCGCTGATCGTGCTGTGGCTCTACCGCCGGCTGCCGCCGCCCGGCGACACCGCCTCCGGCTGGGGGCGGCAACTGGTCGTCGCCACCTGGGTGGTGGCCGTCGTCGCCGTCTCCGAACTGGCTCGCGTGCGCCGCGAACAGTGGGCCAGGGAGCGTGCCGAGCGCGCCCAGGCGGCCCGGCGGCGCGCCGACGAGGAACGGCTGCGGATCGCCCGCGAACTGCACGACGTCCTCGCCCACAGCATCTCCGTCATCAACGTCCAGGCGGGGGTCGGGCTCGCCCTCCTCGACACCGACCCGGAACAGGCCCGCACGGCGCTCACCACCATCAAGGCCGCCAGCAAGGAGGCGCTGGGCGAGGTGCGGCAGGTGCTCAGCACCCTGCGCACCCCCGGCGACGCACCGCGCGCCCCCGCGCCCGGCCTGGACCGGCTGCCCGAACTCGCCGACCAGGCGGCGAGCGCCGGCCTCACCGTCGAGATCGACGGAACCCCGCCCCCGCTGCCGCCCGGCACCGGCCTCGCCGCCTTCCGGATCGTCCAGGAGGCCCTCACCAACGTCGTACGGCACTCCGGATCCCGGCACGCGCGCGTGCGCATCGCCCGCGACGGCGGCACGCTGCTGCTGCGCGTCGACGACGACGGACCCGCGACCGGCGCGGACGCCGGCGGCAGCGGCAACGGGCTGGCCGGAATGCGTGAGCGGGCCGCCGCGCTCGGTGGCACCATCGAGGCGGGCCCGCGCCCCGACGGCGGCTGGCGCGTCATCGCCGTGCTGCCCGTGACGACCGAGGAGGAGAACCGGTGATCCGCGTGACGCTCGCCGACGACCAGTCACTGGTGCGGGCCGGGTTCAGGGCGCTGCTCGACGCGCAACCGGACATCGAGGTCGCCGGGGAGGCCGCCGACGGCGAGGAGGCCCTGCGCGTGGTGCGCGAACTGCGCCCCGACGTCGTCCTGATGGACATCCGCATGCCCGCCCTGGACGGCCTGGCGGCGACCCGCCGCATCACCGGTGACGCGGACCTGAAGGACGTCAAGGTGGTCATGCTGACCACCTTCGAACTCGACGAGTACGTCTTCGAGGCGATCCGCTCGGGCGCCTCCGGGTTCCTGGTCAAGGACACCGAACCCGAGGAACTGCTGCGGGCGGTACGGGCGGTGGTCGACGGCGACGCGCTGCTGTCGCCCGGGGTCACCCGTCGTCTGATCGCGGAGTTCGCCGCCCGCTCCAAGGAGCCGGCGGCGGCCGACGCCCTCGGCCGGCTCACCGACCGCGAGCGCGAGGTCATGGCCCTGGTCGGCATCGGCCTGTCCAACGAGGAGATCGCCCGCCGCCTGGTGGTCAGCCCGCTCACCGCCAAGACCCATGTCAGCCGCACCATGGTGAAACTGGGCGCCCGCGACCGGGCCCAACTGGTCGTCCTCGCCTACGAGTCGGGGCTGGTCCGGCCGGGCTGGCTGGGCTGAGCCCGTACGCCGTCCCCGCCCGGCTCAGACGATCGCCGAGGTCTCCCGCCACAGGGCGGCCAGCGAGGCGTCCCCCGTCACGCGCGGCACCGGGACCCGGTTCCACAGCGCGAGGTACATCCGGTCGGCGGGACCGGCGAGTTCGGCGTCGGCGTGGGTACCGGCATCGGTTCCGGCGTCGGGGGCTGCTCCCGTGGGACGGTTTCGCTCCGTGACCGGCGGCCCGTCCGAGAGCCGTACGGTCCACAGCGCGTCGCCGCCGGGGCCGGCGCTGTCGACGTCCTTCGCGCCCTCCGCGCGGATCCGCAGCAGGCGCGGCCGCGCGGTGCGGACCCGGCTGCGGGCGCGGGCGTGGAAGCCGCGCAACAGCTCGTCGATGCCGTCGACAGCGAACTCCGCGGCGATCGGGGTCGGCGTGCCACCGCGTGCCGTCTCGGCGTCGAAACGGTGGACGGCCGTCTCGTGCGCCTGCCGCCGGGTCCAGAAGGCCAGCGGCGAGGGCGAGGGCAGCGGCGCCGGGTGGAACGTCCAGCACGCGACGTCGCCCGGTGCCTGCGCCAGGGTCCGCACGAGAGAGCGGTGGCTGTCGCGGTACCAGTCCACCAGCGCGGCGCCGTCAGGGTCCGGGGGGTCGCCCATGGGCCGCGGGGAGGGGTACGCGTCCGCGACGAAGGCGGCGGCCCACCGGTGCACCACACCCGTGTGCCGCAGCAGGTCGCGCACCCGCCATGCGGGGCAGGACGGCACCCGCGCCCCGGTCCCCGCCTCCCCGGCCGCCGCCGCCAGCAGCCGGCCCTCCCGCTCCAGCGTGTCGAGGAAATCGGCAGTCTCCATGCCGGGAAGTGTGCCGGACCGCGGGCGCCCGTGGAACCGGACGGCGGGCGGCCCGCGGAACCGGGCAGAGGGCGTCGCTGAGAACCGGGAGACGGGCGCCCGCCGCGAGGGGCGGTCGCGCCGTCGGCCGGCTCCCCCGTTATCTTCTTCGCGGTCCTGCAAGAGGGCCGCTGGCCTCCGGGCCCGGCATGACTGTTCCCCCCTGTCGAGTGGATGACCTGGGGGGTG